>NZ_JBFRVX010000659.1:0-4465 GCF_041475345.1 Vibrio sp. 10N.222.48.A3
GTTTGTTTGAAACAACATCTGAACGAATAAAACGATGGGTTTTGATTTCACCATCAAATTCTTTCTCGATTCGCCCAGCTACACGGTATTGACCAGATTCAGCAATGGCATCTTGATAGATATTGAAGCCTTTGTATTCGACTGGCTCAATTTCTACTTTTTGTTCGGTTTTTTCTTTGCCACTAAATAATCTAGAAAAGAATCCCACGTTTTTACTCCTTAAATGACCGCATTAACCGTAAACTATCATGACTGTTTACCGCTCAACAATGGCTTTTCATACCATTGCAATTCTACGTCATCATCAAAATTATGTTGACTAAAGATAACGGGTACATTGTCGTCACGCTCGCGTCTTCTGTCGTCAATGATCATACTTTCTGCATTTTTGACCGCGATCTCACTATTTCGTTTATACAGTACCAATTTATCCTCTGGCAATGCCGATAGAAAATCGACGTCGAAGCGAATATAGATTGGTTTAAGCTGACCTAAAGCCAAACACGCAAGATCGGCTAACTGCTCGTTGGTATAGCCAGAAACATACTCTTCTGTCGCTAATACATTTCCCACCAAAGTTTCCATATAGTTATGGACATCGACACTGATTTGCATAATACACCTCCATGTTGATCGGTTGTTTCTAGTTTAATCGTTGTTGTAGCTAATCATTGTTGTAACTCATCGCGGTTGTTACTAACCGCTTCTGCAGCTAGGCGTATAACATCTGTTCATTGCTACTTAGGTAACCACCTAACTCTTGAGCACAAACTATGTTGATTTAGTTAAGTATCAATAACGGCTGTTTCATTTATCATATATACTGTTTAGCTCGTTCTTAGGTTAATAGCAACTGAAACACATATAAATTTAGTTGTACAATTAGCGAGCTATGATCATGTTTTTGCTATAATTTAATGAAAAAGCTTGGCAATTGCTTGTTTACCCGTATCCTACGTATAAAATTAAAATATAAGATCATCATTATAGTTAGGCTCACCACATAAATGACATCTTCTTTCGTCACGTCGAGCATATTTCGATTTTGCTTTCCCTTACTTCTATTAGCAATATTACTTGCAGGTATGAACAACGTCATCCTAGTGACGGATTCAAACTTAGGGTTTGCTAGCAACCTCCCATACATTCTATTGAGCGTTGCGGTTTTGCTGTGCCACACATTTAAGCAAGGTCGTATGGCCATGGTGTCCTTAACCATGCTCGTCGCATACCTCATCATTCAAGTTCGTTTACAAACGCCACTCAACACAGGCACCACTCTATTAGAACTGTCTCTGTTAACCGCTTTAGTCCCTGTAACATGCTTACTGGTGTATGCCTTCCCAGATAACGGCGTTAACTCGAAATCCATGTTCCTATATGCTTTGGTTCTCGTTCTGTTTACGGTATGGGCACAATTAATTGTTTCTCATTTCCAGTCAGGTGGATTTGAGTCATGGAGCGAAGGTATCCTGTTTATCGTTAACGGATTCTCGAGGCTACCTTTCGTTTTAGTGCTGTATAGCCTTTGTTTACTTGGCCTTACTTCGATTTTAGTTCTGGTATACAACCGCGCGATTGATGTTGTCGTATACAGCGCAATTTTACTTTCTACTAGTACATTCATATTTTTTGATGTGCAATACATCTCTAGTACGATGTTCTCGCTGTCTGGTACGTTATTCATTATCTATGTCGTCTCTGCTAGCCACGATATGGCCTTTAATGACCGTTTAACTAACATTCCTGGCAGACACGCCTTAGAAGTGGATATGAAGCACTTAGGGCGAAAATACTCAATGGCGATGGTTGATATCGACCACTTCAAGAAATTTAACGATACCTACGGGCATGACATTGGCGACGATGTGTTGAAGTTAGTAGCACGTATATTGAGTGAAACAACCGGTGGTGCAAAAGCTTATCGCTATGGTGGTGAAGAGTTTACGATTATTTTTAAAGGCAAATACTCGGAACAGGTTAAAGAGCACCTTCAAGTTCTCATTTCGGAAGTACAAAACTACGATATGACGATTCGAAATAGCAACGATCGCCCTGACGACCATGAAGTCGGCATTAAAAAGCGTGGTCAGAGCAACAAATCAACTGAAGTCGTAAACGTAACGGTGAGCATTGGGCTGTCTGATAGTAGAACCACTAAACAACCCGTAGAAGTCTTGAAACTTGCCGATAACGCACTGTACAAAGCAAAAGAAACTGGCCGAAACAAGCTGTGTGTCGATAGTTAAAGACGTTGAAAGTCTTGGAATGTAAAGCTCTGAACATCGTAATTTAACGGTGTGAACATCGAAAGCGTTGGTGCTTAGACTAATCTTGGTTAAAGAATATGACTAAGCTCCCTCCTTTCAAACTACTTCCGTAATTGATAGTAAACCCTATTCCTACATTATCGACCCAGTCATTAAACAGATTTGGGTTAAGCAACCAACCTACACTAGCTTCGTAGTAAGCTGTAGTGCCCATAGACGCGACAGTATCACCACCAATATCTATTCTTCTTATACTCGAATACATGGATGTGATGTTTTTGTCCCAACGAACTAAGTCATAGAAGATCTTAGCTTCATTTGCTATGTACCAACCTTCTGGGTGACCAATGTTACCGTTATTGGCTTCTCCCCAACCTATACCATTAAAGTAATGCCAACTGGTACTGAGTTTATATTTTCCCCAGTCATTCTTATCTTCAAACATCAACTTTATCTTAGGCTCTATTATGTATGCCCAAGCATCCGTGTTCAGATAAAGACCATCCAGGCGACCTTGAATTGGTGCAAGCAACGAAGAACGATATTCAAAATCGTTTCGATAATAGGAAATATGGTTACCAATTGCAGAACTAAAACTCAAGTATTCGTTTAACTGGGATACGTTCGCGTACTCAACGTAACCAGAAACAACAGACTCTTTTTGAAAGTCGCTTATCGTTGAACTGGCATATTGAACATCCTTCTCTATCCGCAACGCAGATAAACGAAGTGTTACTTCTTGATGGTTGTCTTCAATATAACTTGGCACTTCAAAGGTATAAGGAAGGCTGAGGGACGCGATATTTTGTCGGCGACTTACTGAGTCATTAGAGCCAATATCTTCATTGTCCAAACTAAAGACTTTGTTGGGATCAAAATTATTTATGCCAAAGGTAAACACATCCGTATCATTGAGCAAAACACTCGTTGCGAAGGTTTGTTCAATGTCTTTCCTGACCAGTTCAGAGAGTGAAGCTGCGTTAACAGCGGTTGGAGACACGGAAACAAACAGAGTTAATACAAGACCTTTGTTTGAGTTAGTCATGACGAATGACTTGGAATGCTGCATTTCTTTTATCACTTAGGTCACTTCCTAGCTTATAAGCTACTAGAAGTATAATTCAGGTTACTACCGAAGCTCGTCAACTATTGCTCAAGCTCTATAATATCGCGTTGTATGTAGGTATTTCTTCCACTTTGCTTGGCCTGATACAGTGCTTGGTCAACCTTTTCGTAAATAGAAGCGATAGCTTCACCACCTTCAGGGATGAATGACAACACACCTTGTGACGCTGTCACTCTGTCAGACACTGCTGAGTAGTCGTGGACGTAGTTCATTTGATGCAGTGCTTCTTTTACACGATTGGCCTGTAAATTAGCCGCGGAGCTGTCGGTATCACTCAGAATGATGACGAACTCTTCACCGCCGTAACGTCCAACAAACTCTCCAGCTCGAACAAAGAGCTCTTTCAAAGTATTGGCAAGCCCTTGCAGGCACTTATCCCCTTGAATATGGCCATAGTTATCGTTGTAAGGCTTAAAGAAGTCAACATCGAGTAGTATGACGGTCATGGATATATTACGTCGTCCGTGCCACGCAATGCTCTCTTCAAGCTTAGTATCCATATATCGTCGGTTGTACAATTTGGTTAGGCCGTCTTCGTTGGCTTGTTGTTGCAGTAAAATATTCAGTTCTTCGAGTTTGGCGGTACTCTGTTTTAACTCTCGTCTCATGTGCGCAATACGCTGCATCGCAATCAACTTAGAGTTCAAAACAACTTTGTTTACTGGTTTGATCAAATAGTCATCGCCGCCGGCATCAATCGCTTTTGCGATCATTTCAGGCTCTTCATGACCGCTCAAAAAGATGATCGGAACCCATTCTGGGAATTGCCGACGAACTTCGTTTGCGACCTCAAAACCATCCATGTCTGGCATGCTGATATCCAGTAACACGAGTTCAGGATCAAAATCAGAATAAACATTCAGGGCTTCTTTTCCGCTACCAACAGCTTCTACAACATGACCCAGTTGCTTGAGTCGAATAGCGAGTTGCATCCTATCCAGTTGAACGTCATCAACTAGCAATATGCGCATCGAAGATCCCTTTTCTATCATCACATCACCTTTATCTAGTGTTGAATATTCAAAGTAGCTCAAATTTGGGCTTAAATCATGCCCTAATCTCTATATTA
>NZ_JBFRVX010000660.1:0-690 GCF_041475345.1 Vibrio sp. 10N.222.48.A3
CATGAACGCTGTAGCAGAACATACTAGAAGAGTATCAATGTAGATAGAGAACGCTTGAACCAAACCTTGCTGAGCTGGGTGATCAACACTTGCCGCAGCTGCCGCGTGAGGACCAGTACCTTGACCCGCTTCGTTTGAGTAAACACCACGTTTAACACCCCAACCGATTGCAGCACCAAAGCCTGCCATAGGAGTGAATGCATCACCCAGAATCATTCCGAAAACAACAGGAACTTGGCTGATGTTTAGTAGGATGATAACGAATGCGATGATGATGTAAGCCAACGCCATGAATGGAACGACAATTTGTGTGAAGTTCGCGATACGTTTAACACCACCAAAGATGATGAAAGCAAGGATGATAGCAACAACAGTACCAGTGAAAATTTTAGCGAAACTGAATGTACCGATAGCTGTTTCAATCATATCACCTGAGCCAAATGCAGCTTCTACAGCATTACCTATACTGTTTGACTGAACACCTGGAAGCAAAATGCCACATGCAAAAATAGTCGCGATAGCGAAGATCCATGCGTACCACTTCTGACCCATTGCTTTTTCAATGTAGTAAGCCGGACCACCACGGAACTGGCCTTCATCTTCTTCTTTATAGATTTGCGCCAGCGTAGATTCTGCGTAAGCAGTCGCCGCGCCAAAGAAAGCTACCACCCACATCCAGAATACTGCACC
>NZ_JBFRVX010000661.1:0-487 GCF_041475345.1 Vibrio sp. 10N.222.48.A3
TAAATATTCTATGCATCGAGGATGACAAAAACGATCAGATAACACAATCTTAGATTGTAAATGTTTACAGTAAGATAACCTATCGAACTGAGTTATCGATATAACCTTTGAGGCGAAAGACTGGATTATAGTGATTATCCGATACAAGCATCATTTCTGTTTTATCAGAATTCGTTAGGCGAAAGTGATACGTTTTATTACCTGCCTTATATTCGAAGTACTTGCCATCAAAATCAAAATGAGTCGACACAACAGAGCCTCGTACTGACACACCATTTTCACTCAGCACAAACTCGTCCGCAGCATAACGAGCGACAGCTTGCTCGACCCAAGTTCCATATATTTGACTATTAGGTGTTATCGCATCTTGCACTCTATAAAACACATCGGCGAACAAGGAAGCGACGGCAAACGAACCCACCAAAGCTAAAACCATTAAACTGCGTTCAATGAGCTTACGTCTCAATTTAGGTTTGTTGCGCTGCTC
>NZ_JBFRVX010000661.1:1198-2598 GCF_041475345.1 Vibrio sp. 10N.222.48.A3
TGTTGCGCTGCTCTGCTCCACTGTAGAGACCTTTTGCGAGCTCATCAATCTTACTCTTTCTTACTGGATTTTTTTGCATTCGTTTACGACTCATAAGGATGCTGTACGCATTGTACACTGAGACAGTTTATAAAACGAAGCCTAGATGAGAATAGTTTGCGCTTCATTCCAAAAAGTTGTTGTTCAGATTTGAATTTAAATGCTAAATTATCGAATAAATAAACAAGGAAGACTTATTCTGTGAAATTAAGAAGTACAGCGCTAGTCAAAGGCTTTAGGCAATCGACCCCTTATGTAAATGCTCACCGTGGTAAAACCATGGTGATTATGTTGGGAGGTGAAGCCGTTGCCGATAGAAACTTTGGCAATATTATTAGTGATATAGCCCTGCTTCATAGCCTTGGGGTTAAGATTGTTCTCGTTCATGGGGCAAGACCACAGATCAACCAACTGTTAGAGAAGCAAGACTGCCATACGCCTTACCATAAAAATATTAGAGTCACAGATGAATATTCTTTAGGTGTTGCAATGCAGGCGGCTGGACAACTGCAACTTGCGATCACCGCTCGCCTTTCAATGAGTTTGAACAACACTCCAATGGCGGGCACTCAACTGAACGTCATGAGCGGTAACTTTATTACCGCTCAACCCTTAGGCGTCGATGATGGCACAGATTACTGCCACAGCGGACGCATTCGTCGAATAGACATCGAAGGGATCAATCGCACCCTTGACCAAGGTTCCATCGTCCTTCTTGGGCCTATTGCCAGTTCAGTCACTGGCGAAAGCTTTAACCTGCTTTCGGAAGAGGTCGCGACACAAGTTGCTATCCGTTTGAAAGCCGACAAACTGATTGGCTTTTGTTCTGAGCAAGGGGTGACTGATCAAAACGGTAATGTACTCGCCGAACTCTTCCCTAAAGACGCCAAGCAAATTCTTGAACGCTTAACGGAATCCCAGAACCCCGCCGAAGACATGAGCACCGGAACACTGCGCTTCTTGAAAGGAGCGATCTCCGCTTGCCGAGCAGGCGTGCCTCGTTGTCACTTGATCAGCTACAAAGTCGATGGCGCATTGATCCAAGAGCTATTCTCTTTTGATGGTATTGGAACCCAAGTGGTCATGGCGAGTGCCGAACAAGTCAGACAAGCTCAGATTGATGACATCGGTGGTATCTTTGACCTCATTCGCCCTCTTGAAGAACAAGGCATTCTTGTTCGTCGCTCAAGAGAGCAGTTAGAACAAGAAGTCCATCGTTTTACTATCATCGAAAAAGACGGTCTGATCATTGGTTGCGCTGCGCTGTACGCTTATCCAGAAGATCACATGGCAGAGATGGCCTGCGTGGCAATTCACCCTGACTACCGAGATGGAAACCGTGGGCAGTTACTGCTTGATTA
>NZ_JBFRVX010000662.1:0-996 GCF_041475345.1 Vibrio sp. 10N.222.48.A3
CTCATACAGTCTTAGCCAGTAGATAGTTAAAGATTCAATCAAAAGGTTGATGCGCAAGCATCAACCTTTTTTGTGTTTAAAACAGCAGAAGCACTCCTCAACCGTATATTTCCCGTTCAATGCCAACAATAGTGAGGCGTTACCATTTGCAGTAAGGTATTCAAGTGATCGCAATCGGTTCCTGCTCCAATAATTCTAGGATATGAAAGCTAGGATCTAGGAACTCACCGTCATTTCCCCTATATTAGAATGACTTTATAAGAAAGAATTCCAATGAGTTAAGGAGTGAGCGCAATGACAAAAAGGACCAAACCAGAAATTTTGGCTCAGCAAACTGTCGCTCAATCAAAACTGTTCTCTATCGAGTCTCTCGATTTACGCTTTTCAAACGGTGAAGAGCGCACTTACGAACGTATGAAGCCCAGCGGCCGAAACGCAGTCATGATGGTTCCGATTACTGAACAAGGCGATATTCTGTTAGTGCGTGAATACGCTGCGGGTACAGAGCGCTATGAACTCGGCTTCCCAAAAGGTCTAATTGATCCAGGCGAACAACCAAATGAAGCCGCCATTCGTGAACTAAAAGAAGAGATTGGCTTTGGTGCCAACAAGCTGACTCCTCTAAAAGAAGTGATCCTTGCACCCTCTTATTTCTCTAGCAAGATGACGCTGTTTATCGCAGAAGAGCTCTACCCAGAGAAACTAGAAGGTGATGAACCAGAGCCACTAGACATTGTGCGCTGGCCACTTGCTCAAGCCGAAGAACTGTTAACGCATCTCGACTTCTGTGAGGCTCGCAGTATTACCGCCCTACTATTAGCCCTTCGCGTATTAAACAATAATTAAAACAGTCAGAATCACTCGAAGAGTAAGAGAATATTTATGCCAATAACAAAAGATTTGTCTCACCTGCTGCCCTCTGTCATTGAGATTGCTCGCTCTGCTGGGCAACTGATCTTAGAGATCTACGAGAAAAAAGATTACGAAGAGTTTACC
>NZ_JBFRVX010000663.1:0-3381 GCF_041475345.1 Vibrio sp. 10N.222.48.A3
ACACTCTGCTGTGGTTGGATATCAGAATGTTGACTCGCTGGCGTAATATCTAATACTGATGGGGGATTACTTGGTGGCGTCACCGCGGAAGAAGCAATATCGCTGTGAGAAACAATATTATTGCGAGCAGCAGTATCGTTACGAGAAGACGTATTGTTACGAGAAGACGTATCTTTGTTGGAAGTAGAGAGAGCATCGTCCTGACTTGAATCGATGACTGGTTCCGGTCTGAGTTCTTGGTCTACTTCTTTCATCGATTTTTGGGACCTAACACTCCACAACACTAACGCAATCATTGCCACTAAGCTTAACCCTAGCATGATCAATAATAGGTTGTATTGACGTTCATGGAACTCAGCTTCAAGTTTAATGATCTGTTCGTTTACTGAATTCTTCTTAATTTTATCGACTAAATAATTGAGCTGAGCGTAATCACTCAGCAATGCTGAAGCATCAGCCAGTAATTGTTGGAGTGCATCTTGCTCTTCGGATTTTAATGAATAAGATTTTTCAAGTATAGAATCAAAGGCGCGATAAGTTGCTGATGAACTTTGGTTATCGGAATACATCGCTTCAAAAACGACGACACCAAATTCGTTGAGTAGCGGCTTTAACTTAGGGGAAAGTTGTGTATCTGTGCGTAACACTTTGATGTTATCGACGATATCTTGCACCTGACTTTCTATCGGAATGAATTCATCAAATTTTTCTAAAAATTGATCGGCAACGTAAAGCAGTTGGTTCACATCAGGACGAAACAAGGCGTGTTGGAAATCAGATTCTATCTGCAGTCGGATCGAATAAACCAATTGAGCATCGAGTGCTAAATCATTAATGCGAGAGACTCGCAGCGGCTCAGAGAAATAAAGCGATTGCCTCAATTCATTAACGCGAATACCGAGTTCTTCAATTTGAGCGAGCGAGTGAGAGTAAGAACGGCTTAGATTAAGGAGAGCCAGTGAAGGAAGTAGCCACAGAGCCAAGAGTGCAACCAAAAAAGTTGCGGGTCTTTTAAAGCGATTGGGCTTTGCTACTGATTGTTCCATCGATATTCCTTGTTCATGCGAACTCTAAACCATTATGTTGCTAAACATAAACAAGCGACAACAACCTGCTGTCGCATGCTACCTAATAACTTCGTACTATGACTTATTGCGAGTCAGTTGATCACGTAAGTTCGGTGGCGTCCCTTTAATGGTTAGCGTGTCTGTCTCTGGATCGTAGAAGATACGCTCACCTAAAAGCAGACTATCAAAACTAACATTCAAACCGCCACCAGCACCAACAAATTTTGTTAGTTTACGCATAGTTGCGCGGTCTGCTGGGAAGCTGTCTTCTAACTCATAACCTTGCTCACTAGTATAGTCAAAGAAGCTTGTACCATCTGTGCTTGCTGGCAATTCTCCAGAAAGTTCACGAACTTGAACTTCATCACCCGCTTTAAGCTGTTCGTTACAGTAATCCGCAACTTGTTTTTTATAGCTGATCGCTTCCTCTTTCTCTAACTTAGAGTCAGAAACAAAGTCTTCTACCGCTTGCATCAATACTTGGTTTTGCTGCTTAGCATCCAAGCCTACTTCTGCTTGAAGGAAGTCTAAGAAGAAGTCAGCGACTTTACGACCAACGCGCCCTTTAATATAAGTAAGGTAACGGTTTGACTCTTTGTCTGTGTCGTATGTTGAAAGATCAAGGCGCGCAACAATATCCATCTTCGAGATATCCAGGTAATCCGTCGCACTAATATCTAGCCCTTCGGTCACTTTCAAACTTTGGTTAGAAGGCAGTAGTCCGATGAAAAGGTAGTCTGTCGCCAGTGATTGATATTCAGCCAGTACCAAAGTGCCTTCATCAGCAAAAGGATACTTTGAAAGCTCATCTTTTAGACGTAGCGCACTTTTTTGAGAGAAATCATAAAAACTTTGTTCTCCAGCTCGAAATTCATGCAACGACTGCTGGAATTCGCTGTCGGATTTGAAAGAACCAAATCCTTTACCTGCTTTTGAATTAAAAACTCGGTGAAGTTCAGCGACTAGGTTTTCAGATGCAGTATCGTTTTCTAGAGATTCAGCACGATAGTTAACAATCAGCTCTTCCTGATCGTTCTTGCTTAGCTGGTGTAAAATTACGTTGGAAAGGTGAAGGCTCATAGCGAAAATATTACCGTTCAGGTTTCAGTTGTTGTGCATAGTAGGTTATCATAAGCCGCTTTTACTATCATTATTAGAGTCCTTATGCCGATTATATCTAAATACACAGATGATCAAGTTGAAAAAATCCTAGCTGAAGTAGGTGCTGTACTGACTAAGCACAAAGCTTCACCTGAGCTTTCATTGATGATCGCTGGAAATATCGCAACCAATGTCTTAAATCAGAACGTTGCTGCTTCACAACGCAAAGGAATTGCTGAAAAATTTGCCGAAGCTTTAATTTCTTCTCTTGAAGATAAAAAGTCTCACTAAGTTTGATTGACGGAAAAAGAATTATAAATGGTAGACAGCGCAAACTCATATAGCGATCGTGTATCTCGACTGGTAGGTTGGGGCCACTGGTTTGCATTTTTCAACATCATTGCTGCGATGTTGATTGGTACTCGTTATATTACTCAATCTGCTTGGCCGGAAACCCTATTGGGTCAATTCTATTTGGCTGCATCATGGGTTGGTCATTTTGGATTTTTGGTGTTCGCGCTCTATCTATTAGTGCTGTTCCCACTCACTTTTATTCTTCCGTCGAGGAAGTTATTACGTTTGGTTGCCGTTATCTTCGCAACCATAGGTTTAACTGTCCTACTGATTGATACCCAAACGTATCAAAATATAAACCTCCACCTGACACCTGTCGTGTGGGAGGTTTTATTCAGTGGAGAGGAGTCTGCACTCACTTCTGATTTGCAGCACCTCTTCATTGTAATGCCACTAATCTTCTTATTGCAGCTAGGTCTGTCTGAGTGGGTTTGGCGTAAGCAACGTAAACTGTCTCATAAACACATTGGCCGTCCTATTACTGCCGTCTTCTTCTTGTGTTTCATCAGCAGCCACTTGACCTACATGTGGGCTGATGCGTATTTCTACAACCCAATTACAAGCCAGAAAGCGAATTTCCCACTGTCTTATCCTATGACAGCAAAAAGCTTTATGGAAAAGCATGGTCTATTAGACCGTGAAGAGTATTTGCAGCGTTTAGAAGCGAACCAAGAGAACGTAAACTTAGTTAGCTACCCGCTAGAAAAAATTCAATACAACCGCCGCAGTGCTGATCTTAATATTCTACTTGTGAGTGTGAATAATCTTCGCGCTGATGCACTCAATAGCACTGCGATGCCAAGCAGCTATGCCTATGCACAACAATCGATCAACTTCACCAATCACTACAGTTCAAGTA
>NZ_JBFRVX010000664.1:0-9143 GCF_041475345.1 Vibrio sp. 10N.222.48.A3
ATTCTTATTGTGTTCATTATATAGAATTTTCCATTCACGTATCTTGTTTAAAATCTCTGAAAAACTACCACTATTTGGTTAGAGAGATAATATGTTTAACAGTATACGAACGCGAATTGCGGTGAGTGCGGGCGGAGCGATGGCTTTCACTCTGTTAATCGCCATGGGAATGACGACCAACGCATTTACCGATGTGAATAAACAAGTCACTGAAAAAGTAAAAACGCAGCTGACAGAGGCCACTGCTACGGATTTACAAAACACGGCACTTCAACAAGGTTTGAACATCGCTAACCAGCTTAACCCCGTATTAGCGAACCTTAAGCAAGTGCGCTCAATCATCGAATTAAGTTCAGAAACCGACGCAAGTGCAGAGCTTATCGTGAAACAGTTTACTGCGGCACTGGAAGCACAAAACAAAGCTGTATTTGCGGGTTACATGGTTTGGGAAGATAAGACATGGTCACAACAGTCTGTCTTGAATAACGAGCTCAACGTGAACAGCGAAAATGGCTCAGATACGTCGCTGATTTCAGATAACCAACAAGACTCGAACACCGAACTGAGCATTAACACAGAATCAGACTCGAATATCGAATCTGGCTCAAACATCGAGTTAAGCTCAAACACTGAGTTAGGTTTTAACAGTCAAGGCTACCTTGCGCCTTTCTTCTCTCCCAATGACCAGAACAGCTTTGATGCTGTCGCAATGGAAAGCTTTAGCAATACCGATCTCAACAGCAACGGTGAGCGCAAAGATGACTGGCACTTAATGCCATATCAAACAGGTAAAACGTTTGTGATGGAACCGTATTTTTATTCAGTGCGCGGCAAACAGGAGCTCATTACCACCATCAGCCAACCAATCAAACATGACGGAAAAATCATCGGCTCGCTAGGCTTTGATTTATCCCTACATGAACTCCAAAGCCAAAGTGAGTTACTTGCGCGTAACCTGTTTGATGGCCAAGGAAAAATCCTAATCACTTCATGGAAAGGCATTACACTGGCCAACAGCCGAGCTGGAAATATGGTGGGTAAAAAAGTCTCTTCTGAATTGGAATCTGAATGGTCAAAGATTCAGTCTATCGCTAACAGAGAAGGCGCCGGTCTTGTGACTTTCGGCGGCGATGAGTACGCGATTACTGCCATTGATACCAGTGATGCGCCATGGGTAGTCATGGTGTCTGTCCCTAGTAGTCACCTAGCCAAAAGCGTCAATGACTACACCGAGTGGAGTGATGCTCAGAATTCAAAAGCACTTGAAAAAGGTGTGTGGGCGGGAATCATCGCCGCTCTTCTAGGCATTGCCTCAATGGCATTCATTGCTAACTCTTTGGGCAAGGTTTTGAACAACTTAGTGGAACGCTTTAAAGATGCAGCACAGGGTGAAGGTGACTTAACTTATCGCATTGAAGTGAAAGGTAAGGATGAAACCGCTCAGCTTGCACACTGGTTCAATACCTTCCTATCTCGCATACAAGAGATGCTACTTACCGTGATGGTAACGGCTGACCAAGTGGATAAAAACGCGACAGAAGGCCAAGCTCGTGCTGAAGTTTCACGTGACCAGCTGAATTCTCAAGTTAACGAAGTGAACTCACTTGCCACCGCTATCAATGAAATGAGTGCAACAGCGCAAGAAGTGGCGAACTCAGCGGTTCAAGCAGCGGCAGCTGCAAGCCAAGTGCAAAGCAACAGTCTCAATGGTATGACGCGCATGGACAATGCCGCCAGTGCTGTAGACAGCTTGGCTGTGCAGGTTAACGATGCGCAGCAACAAACACAGAACTTAGTCGATTCGAGCACCGCTATTCAGGGTATCTTGAGCGAGATTGGTGGCATTGCAGAGCAAACTAACTTACTTGCACTGAATGCCGCGATTGAGGCAGCTCGTGCAGGTGAGGCTGGTCGAGGCTTTGCAGTGGTTGCTGATGAGGTTCGTAACCTAGCGAATCGAACTCAAGGTTCAACAGAAGAGATTCGCTCTATGTTGGCTCGCTTAGAACAAGAGACTCAATCTATTGTGGTACTGATGGAGCAAAGCCAGAATCAAGCGAACAACACAAAAAGTGAAACCGAAGCTGCACATCAAGCCTTGTCTGAAATCAACCAAGCGATTGAAGTGATTAATGACATGAACAATCAGATCGCTTCCGCGGCTGAAGAACAAAGCTCTGTGTCAGAAGAGATTAACCGCAATGTAGTGATCATCAATGACACAGCAGTGGAAGTGATGGATACCATGACTTCATCAGTAGCAATCAGTAATGAGCTGACAGTGAAAGCCGGAGATTTACACGGCGAACTGAGTAAGTTCAAGCTTTCTTAATTACCAACAGCGTCTAACAATAACTAGGCCGAGAAACACTATGTTTTCGGAGAAACGCAACGTTCTTCGTAAAACACCATGTTCTCGGCCTATCTATTTTAGCTCCGCGCTCAACATTACCCTCACCGAGCAAAAGTCTAATTGGAGTCCAACTCCACAAGTTGGTTAAGCACTTCTTTGTCTAACACTGGGTGATGTTTGCTCGCTAAAATCAGCACAATATCCACCGAAGGCAGTGGTGGCATATCTTCCAGAATGTTCAAATCAGAAGTCACACTCAGCTTACCCATCGCGCCAATCGCTAAACCCGCTTTAACAATGGCACGTTGCGCCGAAGCGGTATTACTGCACGCCAACAACTGATAAGGCGTACCCTGTTTAGTTAGGCCATTCACCGCCGCTGCATGGTATTTACAATCAGTCTGGAACAGAGCAAGTGGAACAGGTTTAGAATCATCAAACACAAAATCAGGGCTGCTTATCCATACTCCCACATCACTGGTAAGCCAATAGCCCTCTTCACTGTCAGGCGCTCGGGTGACAATTGCAGCATCAAGCCTACCATCATCCAACCACTCTCTGAGCGTAATGCTTGGTAGGCTGAATACTTGAATAGAACAGGTGGGTTCTGCTTTCTGCAACAGGCGAATCACTTTTGGCAGAATAGTGTCATTGTAGTCTTCAGGGCAACCGAGTCTTAGAGGTTGTTTGTCTTCGTAACGCTTTACTTGCTTGAGGGCGGTATTGTGGAGGGCGACCAACTGTTCAGCATGAGAACGCAGCGCTAAGCCAGCCTCTGTCAGCACGAGATTACGGCCTTCTTTCTGGAAAAGGGTCACGTTGAGTTCTTCTTCCAGTTTGCGCATCTGCGCACTGAATGCCGATTGGGTGCGATTTATCTGTTTCGCTGCACGAGTAAAGCTACTGGTTTCTACAAACGCGAGAAAGCCTCGCAAAGCATCAATATCCATATTGAAATCACCACCCATCGTTTTTATTAATGTATTGCATCAAAATTATCCGTTAGTGCGCCGCAATACAATCCCCTAAGCTCAAATGCATGCCCCTAAGGCTCAATACCTTACCCTAAGTCTCAAAGCATCCACACTAAACGCAAGGAAGCAACTATGCAGCTTTATATTGGAAACCAGAACTACTCAACTTGGTCATTGCGCGCATGGCTAATATTCGACAACTATAACCTCAATGCGGAAGTCATCAAGCTCAAGCTATTCACGTCTGATTTTTACGACACACTAGCTTCAGTGACACCAACAGCCAAAGTTCCAACCCTGGTTGACGGTGACGTTGCTGTGTGGGATTCACTGGCGATTCTCGAATACGTTAACGAAGCTTACTTGGACGGCGCAGCATGGCCTAAATCAGTGAAAGAACGCGCCCATGCCCGAGCAATTTCTGCAGAGATGCACTCTGGATTTTTTGCCGTAAGAAATGAAATGCCGATGAACTGCCGCGCTCAACGAAAGCTTGCTTTGAGTGGAGAGGCATTGAAAGACATCGCCCGTATTGATGCCATATGGTCGACGCAAATGGAACAATATCCAGAAGGTTGGTTGTTTGGTGAATGGTCGATTGCCGATGCGATGTTTGCACCTTTGGCATTACGCGTTGAAACCTATGGCATCAAACTTTCAGAGAAGGCATCACAGTATCAGCAACGTGTACTCAACAGCCCATCAGTAAAAAAATGGTTGGCAGAAGCGAACTTAGAAACCGATGTGGTTGAAGAGGACGAGGCGGGAGAGCCGGTATAAATAGATTAAAAAGAGTCTCGATGCGATATCGAGACTCGTTCATTATTAGATGATTTGAAAGCGATTTCCTTACTGGCTATTCTGCCGCAACGCCGTCTTTATGATCATTCGGTTCAAATTCTAAAATATCACCAGGTTGGCACTCTAAAACTTCACACAGCTTGTCGAGCGTCGATAGCCTTACGGCTTTGGCTTTATCATTTTTTAATACGGACAAGTTGGCTTCTGTTATCCCAACTTCTTTTGCCAATGTCTTTAATCGCATTTTCCGTTTGGCCATCATAATGTCTAAATTAATGCGGATAGTCATGACAAGTCCTTTAAATGGTTTGGCTATGTTCGTCAGCCAGAATATAACCTTCTTTCATCACCCACGAGATGATCAAAATAATTATACCCAATATCAGTGTTAAAAAGTCCATACCAACGAAACTAATCTCAAAGATACGGTCACCTGGTGGATTATTGAACGACAGAATCACTGACATCAATGAACCATAGATAACTGAACCTAATACCCAATAAAACAAGCTATATCCGAGTTTCTGATAGGACATTGCGTTTTCTAAAGAGAAGATTTCACCTCGCTCATAGTTACGGAATAGGCGTATCAGAACCGTTAATGCATACATAAGAATGCTCGACATCGCCAAACTGGTGAACATTGCGATGATTCTTGTTGTCGTAGTAAGTGGAGAGACTGTGAGTGGGGAGGTTATAAAGTAATCCATCTCGATGGAAAACTGAATAATGCCCATCTCACTAAGAAAGTCATAGGGTGTTTGAACCGTTAGCCAGAAGTAACACACCATGATAGGAGTGAGTGCAAGAAAGGACTGAAGTAGCATTCGCACACGGCGACTTTGTTTTTGAATCTTAGACATACTTATATTCCTGTTGAGTTGATAGAAGAATATTAAGATCAAAACAAACGATGATCAACAACAATTTATCGATAAACGATAAATTATTGTTTATTTGCAATATTAAAATGAGTAAGACCCAGATAGTCCTACATCTACACCACAAATAATTTGGTCGATTGTGATCGCCTAATCACAATGTGCAGATGTGATTGTTTATATTCAACTAAATTCAAATAGTTAAGATAAACGTTATGTTACGAGCAACCATCGTATTACTCAGTGTCACTAGCTTGGCCGTATCTGCCAATGTCACCCTTCCCTCTGGAGAAGACTGGATCAATCATGCTTCTGAAGGGCTCGCACCTTACTGGCTTATGCCGAGCGCACAGGGAGAACCGATAGGCAATTTCCCTACTTTCCGCTGCGATGATGGTACCTTGCTCGATGTATCTGATGTGTGTCCTGAATTGAACAGAGGCTGGATCACTCCCCACTTTGGCAAGGAGTTTACGCGTATGAAATCACGCCAAACCTATGCCTACGGCGTGCTCTATCACCTTACTGGAGACAAACAAGCTTTAGCGCTTGCCAAGCAAGGTGCCTACTACCTCATTGATCAACTAGAAGATAAGAAAAATGGTGGCTTTATTGGCTACACAAAAGAGGGAAAAGCGGGTCAAGATTGGCAGCAACGTACCTCTCAAGATCAAGCGTATGCGCTGGTTGGACTCGCGATGTACTACTACCTGACCCAAGACAAAAAGGTAGAAGAAGCACTCATCGCCCAACAAGCTTTTATCTTTGATAAATATAGACTTAGCGACAACAGCGGTCTTGCTTGGGTACTCGCCGACGGTGAAGATGGCAGTGAAAAACGACGTGAACTGGTCGCGCAACTTGATCAAATAAACGGCTACCTGTTGTTAGTCACTCCTCTGCTCAAAGAGCCCGTCAAAGCCAAATGGCTTGATGACTTAAACTGGCTCACGCAAGCCATGATTGATCACTACCACTCTGAAGATGAACAACGCTTCTACGGCGCAATTCACGACAAAGCGGCAATGATGCCGAATGCCAATCACAATGATTTTGGGCACACCATTAAAGCGTATTGGATGACCTATCTAACTGGTCATGCATTAAAAAATTCCGATTGGTCTGAGTTTGGTTTAGACGGTATGAAACACACTTTGGCTCAGGCGCAATATCAAAAAGATTTTGCCAATGTATCTAACTACTTTGGCGAGCGACTTCAGAAGATGTGGCAAGGGCAAGATATCACGGGCTGGCAAAGCAGACCTCACAGCCAATGGGCGTCATCATGGGAATGGGCTGAGCTTGATCAAGCTGCGATGACGGTATCGCTTATCGATGGTTCAATGAAAGACGTACTGCAATACACCCTGCCCACCTTTCATGATGTATGGGTAGATCATAAGTACGGTGGCGTTGGGCTTGAGCCTAAGCGTACTAAAGCTTTCCATTGGGGCAATGGCTACCACCAATTTGAACATGCGCTGATTGGCTATTTATATGCTCGACAAGAGGAAGGTAAATCCGCTGTACTTCACTACGCAAGGCCAACCAACAGCAAGATGCCAATGGAACCTTATTACTATCAAGGAGATGTAATTAAATTAGAGAATCAGAGTGATGGAACGCAAAAGGTCAGTTTCAACAACATTCGACCTTGATACCTGATATTCACTCATCGGTACTTTTAGACGTGGTTAACGACTAAGACGGAACTGATGAGTGGCTAGCTGTTGACAAAGCCTGAAAAGAAGATCTTCAGGCTTTTGAAATACCGTTGAGCAACATTTATTGGTAGGATTTTAAATGAATACATAAGCAAGTGAATCTTGTCGGATCTTCAGTTAAACCATATACGTCATCACGAAATCACTTCTTATTATTCTGCTCAACCAACTTTTCATTCCACGCTTCGTTGCCGTCTCGCTTACTGACATCATACTCAGAGCAGAACTGCGATATGGTCATGTTGTTATCGCCAGTTGCTAACTTTAATGCCAATTGAACTTGTTGAAGTTTGCTTTGCAGACGAAGGTTTTGACCTGCCTTTGGGCTTTTTTCTTTAGCAAACTTTAAAGCAGCATGCTTACGTTCGGCAGCTCCCGCTCGGCGATCCGCTTCTGATAATAGATATTTTAGCTGCGCGACACTCTTGCCCTTCTTAAAGGCAGGCTCAAGCAACTCAACGCATTCATCAAATGATGGATTTATAACATATGGATCAATTCTATGCGCTTGTTGGCGCATCCACTCTAGCGCGAGCTTTTCATCTGACATAATTACATCTTTACCAAAGAAATAGCCGTACATGGTATCGCTCAATAGCAAACCGCTGCAACAACAAATTAAGCTACAGTGTCACATTTAATTTCAAGAAAATTGCAATTTTCTAAAAGAATCCTCCTTTCACAACCACTTATTCAAACTGGATGATCGGAATAAAGCGATGCTGCGTAGATATGTTTTAGTTTGGTTAGTAAACAAGTCGTCGAAAACAAAAGTGAGAAGAAGAGAAGATATGAAGGCAATGACCCTTTCAAGACAAGATATCAAAGCAATGGACCAGCGTGAGCGCGCTCGTTTAATTAACTCCTTATCGGGGTTTAAAAGCGCAAACCTTATTGGCACCTGTGACAAGCAAGGGCTAGAAAATCTTGCAGTAGTGAGCTCCGTGGTTCATTTGGGGTCGAATCCACCTTTACTTGGCTTCATCATCCGGACTGCGGAAAGTCGCCGTCATACACTAGAAAATATCCTAGAAACTCAACACTTCACTATCAATAGTATCGGGGCGGGCTTTGTTCAAAAAGCTCATCAAACTTCCGCTCGTTATCCTAAATCAGTCTCAGAATTTAACGCGGTCGGTCTCACGCCCTATTACGATGATGTGTTCCCTGCTCCCTTTGTTTTGGAAAGCCCTCTGAAAATAGGCCTGGCCTTCAAAGAGCAGATAACAATTGAAAGTAACCAAACTCAAATGTTGATTGGTGAAGTTGTTACAATTCACGCGCCAAAACGTGCTGTGATGCCGGACGGCTACCTAGATTTAGAAGCGTTAGATTTAGTCACAATTTCAGGGCTAGACAGTTATCATGTCACGCAGAGGTTACATCGTTTAAGCTATGCAAAACCAAATAGGGCACTATTTCCACTGACCCACGAAGGCAACCCAACCTCATGGGAGGCTTTCGAACACAATCTCGCTCATTTTGTTCGGTAATTTACTGACAAAGGTGCTAACTTTCCCAACTTAACCCTGTGCACCATACAACAGCGCTAAACTACATCTATTTCCAAGGACCCTTTTGAAGTTAACCCACTTTAAATACAAAACGCGCAAAGGCCCAGACTACCGACATGGCGATCAGGTGTCATTCATGGACATCAAACAGACCTTCGGTATGGGCAGCATTCGTGTGGGCGCTTGGGTAACGAAAGAAGAGAAAGAGCTCGCTGCAAATCTGATATTCGACTCGTTAGCAGACTTGGCTTATATCTTGGCTTTGCCACCAGAAGCGATTGGCCTTCGCGGCACATTAGGCTTAGCGTTCGGCAGTGGTGGCAGAAAGGGTGTACAAGCACACTACGCGCCAAACCAAAGAGAATTAGCCCTCGCTAAAAATGCAGGTGCTGGTGCGTTAGCGCATGAGTTTTGGCATGCGTTTGACCACTACATTGCCGAAAAAGCGTTTGAGATTGGTGACACCTCCGGTCCTCGCAAGAAAATCTTGTTCGCCAGTGACTGTTGGCTACACGATAGAAAGGTGCGACCTCATCCATTAAACGAGAGTTTGATGTCTGTATTCGATGCCACACTACTCAGTGACAACAACCTAGATAAGCACGATTACGTGGCTCGAAGTGTTATTGCCGACAAAGCGATGTCGGCCCGTTACTTCTCACTACCAACAGAGATGATGGCGCGAGCCTTTGAAGCTACGATTGAATCCTGCTCAGATATCGAGAATGCTTACTTAGTCGATGGCACGACCAAACCAGATATGTTCCCTCTCTATCCAGACCTCAAGCATCGCAAAGAAATTAATAAAGCGCTGCAAGGTTACTTCGCGCCGTTGGGTCGATCTCTAAGTAAATCGCGTTAAGACAAAACATGGCGCCGTCCTTACAATCAAAGGT
>NZ_JBFRVX010000665.1:0-3792 GCF_041475345.1 Vibrio sp. 10N.222.48.A3
GGCTATTCGGTTCTGGTAGATAGCGAGGCACGCACAAACGCGCCTGATTTGGGTAATCAAACGGGCTCGGTAGTGAAAATTGTGCTGACGGTTTTAGCCCAAGCCGTGAGGTGAAATGGTCGAAATCGTCCGACACCGCCAAAGTTGCAGAGGTAAACACCCAAGCACCCGGTTTTAGCTCAATCTTCTCATGGAATTTGTCGGCGACTGAGAGTGGCGTGATGTGCAAAGCAAAGTGTCGTGGCGTGGTGTCATACCAATACGAATAACCAGTAATCGACACGTCACATACACGTTCGATACGCGACTTAATCATGGTTGCACGCTCGAAAGCCGTGTCTAACAACTGGCTTCGACCCAATGCTAATTTCAATACATCAACGGCCAATTGCAACGCATCTTGTAAGCGAACTAACTCTCTCGCAATCGACTCTGACTTCAATGCTTCACGCCAGTTACCGCGAAAGCCCGTATCGCCAAGCACAATGCGTAGATCGGCTGACGATTGAACGAGCCTATCCCCTACTTTCTGCAGTTGGCGCATGTCTTTGGCTTCAGTTCGGTAAGCAATTTCAATGTCCTTGGCTAGCTCTTGGATCTGTCGGCTGGAAACCGATTGTCCGAAGTATTGGCTAGCGATATCGGGAAGTTGGTGCGCTTCATCGAAGATAAACACATCGGCTTCAGGTATCAGCTCACCAAACCCGGTTTCTTTGATCGCTAAATCCGCGAGAAACAAGTGGTGGTTCACTACAACAACATCAGAATCCATCGCTTTTTTACGCGCCTTCAGCACAAAGCAATCGGTGTAGCTTGGGCACTCTTTGCCTAAGCAGTTGTCGTTAGTCGAGGTAATGGTTGGAATGACCGGGCTATCTTCAGCAATATCATCACAGTCACCTAAATCGCCAGTTTGAGTCGCGGACGACCAGCTGCGCACTTTCACCAACTGAGCTAACAGCGTTGGATCGGTGTGAGTGCCATGGCTCTCGATCATTTGACGACTGAGCCTGTCCAAGCACAAATAGTTTGAACGGCCTTTGAGTAACGCAACCTGACCATAAAAACCAAGCGCATCGACCATCAATGGTAAATCTCGGTGAAACAGCTGTTCTTGAAGGTTTTTAGACCCCGTACTGATGATCGTTTTCTTACCACTCAGCAGTGCTGGCACTAGATAAGCAAACGTCTTACCTGTTCCCGTTCCCGCTTCAACGACCAATTGGCTCTGTTGTTCAATAGCCTGTGAAACCGCTTCAGCCATGTCTAGCTGAGCTTGTCGAGGTTGGAACCCAGGGATCGCTTTACCCAAAGCACCATCAGCAGAAAACGTTTTAGATATCATAGAGTACGAAGTTTAGAAAAATAGAAGGCGAATTATGGCAGGTTTAGTGAGCCGGCGCGAATCAAGAATGACTTCGCACCGGAGGTGTTTGGTTTGGGTTAAGCTACCTAGAAGGTAAGAATTGAAGAAATAAAAATCAAAGAATCGTTATTATTTTCGGCTGAGATAACGCGACAACCAAGGGGCGCCTTCAAAATGATTATCGCAAGGCTGCATGGCTTTCACTGCATCGGTTGGTGAGGTTTTACTTTCCCACATTTCATCTAGAACATTACCATCTAACTCTGTACTTCCCGCTAATGAATTCACTCGTTTGCAGTACAGTTTTTTTGCTAGTAACTCTTTATCCATAAGTATCACCTCTATTTTTGGCCAAAGCGTCAATGCCTCGGTTGAAGTTCAAATGCGTACTACGGTCAAAACTTGAAAAATGAAGCTTCTGCCTTTTTTTCTATCGAAAAACTGATATTTCTATATAAAACAATTTATCGATGCGATAAATGAGCAGCAGAATTTGTTGAAACCAACTTGATAATAGATTAATTATAACGGTGATACTGCGGCTCAGTTCACCGTTCGACGGCCTGCATTAAATTTTGAAGAATCCCGATTTCATATAATAAGTGCAACATTCATGGAAGTAAGATGCAAATGGAAAGAAAAACTTTATTAACACATTGTACTGACGCCCCAGGCCTCATCTCAAAGATCACCAACATTTGTTATAAGCACCAACTCAATATTATTCACAATAATGAGTTCGTTGATAACACAAGTGGCCACTTCTTTATGCGCACAGAGCTAGAGGGCTACTTCAATGACGAAACCTTACTCGCCGATTTAGACCAAGCCCTGCCAGAAAACACAAAACGTAAGCTGGTTGATTCATCTCGTAAGCGTGTTGTGATTCTGGTAACTAAAGAAGCACACTGCCTTGGCGATATTCTGATGAAGAACTTCGATGGCAGTTTAGATGTTGATATTGCGGCAGTAGTTGGTAACTACGATACACTGCAAAGCCTAACCGAGCGTTTTGATATCCCTTACCACCATGTTTCTCACGAAGGATTAAACCGTGAAGAGCATGAGAAGAAGATGTTGGAAGTCATTGACCAGTATGAGGCGGACTATCTAGTGCTTGCTAAATACATGCGAGTGCTGACGCCGGGGTTTGTTGAGAAGTACAACCACAAAATCATCAACATTCACCACAGTTTCTTGCCTGCATTCATTGGTGCTAAGCCATACCAGCAAGCTTACGAGCGCGGTGTGAAGATCATTGGTGCAACGGCACACTTTGTGACAAACGATCTCGATGAAGGTCCAATCATCAAGCAAGATGTTATCCCAGTGGATCACAATTTCAGCGCGAAAGACATGGCACAAGCGGGTCGTGACGTAGAGAAGAACGTGTTGAGTAAGGCTTTAAACAAAGTGATCAATGATCACGTGTTTGTTTACGGCAACAAGACCGTGATTCTGTAGATCGGAGGTTCGATTTCAGGTAAGACTTCCAGTTAGAACCCAATAAAAAACGCGCAATAGGGTTAATCCATTGCGCGTTTTTTGTATCTGATGATCTGACTAGCTTTATGAGATTCCCGACTACGCTCCTTCGTCGCTATCGGGAATGACGAATTCGGTAAGAACCTTCTAACCGTAGACTCTGACATACGCCCTCGAACGCTCAGACTGTCAGCATCTAAAGATAGACCTGGCAAACACCATCAAACACCCCGTAATTCCGACGAGCCTTGGTGAGTTCAGGAATCTATTCCCAGCAACTATCCAATCAAATTAGGCCTGTTCTGACTCAACAATCTTCTTCAAAGAGTGTGGATGCAGCTTAATGCAAATCCCTTGATGCTTGAATGCAACCGTTGGATTATTCAAACGTTCCCCCTCACCTTTCGGGCTAGAGAGTTTTATCTTAATGCCTTGATCTGCCAAATTTTCAAACTTAGCAGCGAACTGCGGGTAAGTCTCTTTAAGGTCTGCTAGATACTCATCGGCCGTTTGTGCGTGAGAAGGAATCACAAACTCTACATGCTCCCAATCTTGGCTCGGGTAAATCTTGCCTTCAGCTGGGTATGGAAGCTCTAAACATTCAATCTTCCAACCAAGGCTTTGCAATGGTTTATCGAAAGCCAACACCACAATGGGACGACCATTGATCATCGCTTCTGAAATCGTAGAGCCGTATTCAGACCATGCTTGATGTGCTGATTTCGCAAGCTCAGTTTCATTGATTCTTAATGCAATATGATCCGCTTGAGCAAAGCTTAAATCCAAACCCAGCACATTTCCGAGGTTCTCAATTTTCGTCATAAACGTATCAAGGCGTGCAATCATTTGTTGTGGTTCTAGTTCTGCTTGCTTCAGGCTCATCGTCATTGTCTATGTTCTCCAAATAATGGCAGCATGGTATCAGTTTTACTTCCAGCAAC
>NZ_JBFRVX010000666.1:0-3704 GCF_041475345.1 Vibrio sp. 10N.222.48.A3
GAACCGGGTGTCTACTACACCTGCAAATTACGCACTTTGGTACACCTATGTTGACAATGCTATCCCACAGCTGACTAAAGACATGGATGGTATCTTGGAATACTATGGCATTTGTCCTCCAGCCGTTGGTGAGCAGCTTTACAATAATTATGTTGCTAGCAAGTCTGAAACGAATATCAATGACCTCCGCGCTAATTTAGAGTTGTTGGTCTCGGAAGTTTCGAATTCGATGAATGACACACTGACCGATACCTCTGCTTTTTCTGAGATGATTGATAAAAGCTTCGAGGATTTGGCCCGCGTTGACAATGAAAGTTTATCGATCGATGAAGTCATGTCTTTAGTTCGTCAGTTAGTTTCTGAATCTCGTCATATTCGTCACTCTACTCAATTTTTAAATTCTCAGTTGAATTCTGCAACATCAGAAATCACTAAGCTAAAATCTCAGCTGGTAGAAGTGCAGAAAGATGCACTCTTTGACAGCACAACGACACTCTATAACCGTCGCTCTTTCGACCGTGATATAGAAACCCTGTGTGAAGCGAAACAACCTCTGTGTTTGATTCTTCTCGATATCGATCATTTTAAAAACTTCAACGACACTTATGGCCACCTATTTGGTGACATGGTTCTTAAAGGCATTGCGCGCAAATTAAAACAAATGTGCCGTGAAGGTATTTCTGCTTACCGATTTGGTGGTGAAGAGTTCGCGATAATCGTGCCAAACAAATCATTACGCATTGCACGCCAGCTTGCTGACACCAACCGCCGCTCTCTAGAAAAGCTATCGATTAAAGATCGTCGTAGCGGGCAACAGGTAGGTAGTATCACCGCATCGTTTGGTGTTGCTGAACTTGAACCCGGTGAATCGGCACAATCACTGATCGAACGCGCTGATAAGCTACTTTACGAAGCGAAGTCACTTGGTCGAAATAGAGTGATGCCGCTGTAATCTGCAATCATCTAAAAAAATTACAGTTAAACGGCGTACTTACTAAGCTCTAGACTCAAAAATAGACTCGCAATTAACATCGAAAGCAAAAAGCCCCAATCAATAACCAGTAGGTTAATCGTTGGGGCTTTGTCGTTTATGCATAGTCGTCAGTGTTTAATGCTAAATACATTCAGAGTGTTTAGCACTACACTGGCTCTACATCTTTCATAAAAACCAAAGATGTAGCTGTGACATTAAAGGGCGTAGCAATAGTTAAGACAGTAATCTTCACCACTCTTAGCTCGGAACTCTTTGTCTTCGCTGCATGCTTTTGGTTTGCCCTTCTCATCACCTTGAACTAAGCTGATCCAGTGACGTATTGCTGTAGTGATGCCTTGACGCTCAGTATTCGTTTGTACCGCTTCCATTGGCGACTGGCCAAACGTGGTGCACGACTCTAACTGAATATCATCGATATCGACCAATTCAATACACCCCGTCCCTTTATGACAACCAAACATCACTTCTAAATGGCTTCCACTGCTATCTCGGAACAAGATTGAGTCTGGGTCACACTTCTCACCCATGTAAGCTACAAACTGCTTAGGGTGCTTTAGACCGCTGTGTTGGCCATCTTTGAAATAAGCCATGATATGACGGTAATCAACTACATAGCTCGTTACATCTTGATGTGAGCCGTTCTCTAATGGGAACAATCTGTCTAGCAGTTGCTTCGCTTTGAGTTGCTTCTCAGTTTGCTGTTTGGCACTGATAGTCTCCACGGCAAAGACAGCTTCAGCGATAAATGGTTTTGTTTGTTTTTGGATTTCTGTTTTATCGAATGTCAGCATATTCATAGTCTTTCCCTCTTGACCAACCCGGTGAACATTCACCGATTTTTATAGCAAAAATGTGTCCTAGAGCAATTATTCCAAACTAACGTTTAACTTATTTGTCATTTTGTGAATTGCTTAGTTTGTAGACTAGCGCTTTTTTGCCTACAATTTCACAACAAAAATTTTACAATGTGAATTTTACAAATATGGCCTTGTCAAAAAGTTTAGTTCGTCAGTCTCATTTCCTAGGTACGAAAATACGTAACCTAAGAAAACGTAACCATTTAACGATGGAAGATCTGTCTGCGCGTTGTATTAGAATCAACCCAGAATACGCACCTTCCGTTTCTTACCTTTCAATGATTGAACGTGGAAAGCGCGTCCCAAGCATCGATATGCTAGAAGTAATCGCGCAGGTCTTTCAGAAGAACCCAACCTGGTTCCTTGACGACGAATCTGAACAACAAGCCATTGCTCCTGATAAAGGGAATCGTGGTGGGATAAGTGGCATGGCACTCGAGCCTAGCTTTCTTTTCTCCAACGACATCCTGCAAATTGCAATTCCAGAGATGCTATCTCAAACGGGGATCTCAGGCCGCCAGTTTGCACACCTCTTAATTCGAGCACACCAAGAAAGCAATCAGAACCACTTCCCTGACCTTGAGCGCGCAGCGGAAGAAGTTGGCTTAAAACGTCTTAACCTCAGCGTAGAAGATCTGATAGACATCGCTAGAAGCCTAGAAATTAACATCCGTTGGGTAACACGCACACCGAAAGACGTTGTTGATGAACTCGGAATTAATGCCAAACAGCTAGTCACTTCGTTCTTTGAACCTCCTAGCACAATCTTCTTAAACGAAATCCTGAAAGAGTACCCCACTCGTCTGAAATACGATTTATCGGTCTATATTGGCCATTGTATTCTGCATAGCAAAGAAGGCTTAAAGAGTGTGTTGTCGGTCGGCAACAACAACACATGGGACGACAACCAGGTTTCAGGCTCTTCGCAACTTAATTCTCAAGATATTCTTCAAGCATGGCGAGACTTTGAATCTAGCTTCTTTGCTGGCGCACTTCTTTGCCCCAAAGTTCCATTTAGACAGTTGCTTGACCGCACTGGTTACGAAATCGACGTTCACAAAAGAGCGGGGGTTTCCCCCTCTGTTGCTATGCGTCGAATGACGGTAGTATCGCCCTACCCTCACTGGCACTACTTTGATGCTTATGGGCCAGGGAAACTCAAGGCGGTGTACCGCGGGAACGGGATTCCACTGCCTTGGGGAAATATGAGAACTGTTGCCGACCCATGTCAACATTGGGCTGTGTTTCGTCGATTGTCAGAACCTCGCGCAGGGAGTTCGGCTCAAATATCTATTTTAAATGTGGGTGATGAACCAAGAATCTACTGTTGTGAATCCATCAATATGACGGATCCTGCAGGTAACAATCGCGTATTGTGTGCTGGCATAGACCTTAACCCTGCAATTGATGCACAAGGCGGTAATTCAAGAGACATTGCAGAGCAACTTAAAGCATCATGCGTTAACAATGGTGGCTCTGTGGTAATCCCGCGTAACATCAAGAAAGACCTCACGACAATAGCCAAGATTCTAAATATAAATTGGATTGAACGTGGGATTGAGACAGAGGCTAGGCTTATCTGCTCCCGAGGTGGAGAATGCCCGCGCCAACCAAGCTGTTACTCAAAGTGTGGTGAGTGTTAGCGCAAGAATGGTATGAGCATGATTAGTAAATTGTCGTGCTCTGCTTGTTTTGCTTTAGCTAACTGCACTTAATAATAAGTGTAGTAATAACAATTAATAAAAAGTAATACCAACAAGTAGAACTCAAAATTCAGGCAAAAAAAAACCAATCACAAAAGGGTGATTGGTCATATATTTTGTGTGAACAATATGGGTTCACTAACAACGTCA
>NZ_JBFRVX010000667.1:0-5446 GCF_041475345.1 Vibrio sp. 10N.222.48.A3
GGGAAGGTGAAGCAATCATGAAGGTAAGCGGCAGGAAGAACGACCTCAAGCTTAGCCTGTTCTTGAGTACACAAAACCTCAGCAGTTTTGACTACTCGCTTGATATGGCTGATGTCGTGCGCGGCATCCTGTGTCATCTCTTGCTGAGCAAAATCAAGCAGTTGGCTTTCAAATCTTTTAATCACGCGTCCCTTTCTCCATCTGTAGACGTTATCAATGTTGCTTATCGATTAGTATCGTTTCATCTCGACTGTAACAGTTTCTTGCGCGATTTTTTATCTTTTATAAAAGGAATATAAACAAAAAAACCGACTCAGTGAGTCGGTTTAATAGAGAGGCTTGTCTACGTATTTTAGGACGAGATAGATAAAAGCATTATCAACAGTAATTAGAGCTTAAGCGACGGCTTGCTGAAGCTGCGCTAACACATGATGTAGGGAAGGGCTGATCGTGTGACCAAGCGCTTTCACTTCGTCACATGGTTCTACCAAATCTGGGATCTGGAAGCTGATCATGTTGGCTGCCATAGATGCGCGAATACCGTTGTTTGAATCTTCAAACGCTAGGCAATTTTCAGGTGCAACACCTAAGCGCTCTGCCGCTAGCAAGTAGATCTCAGGGTGAGGCTTACCATTGGTGACTTCACAGCCTGTGCTTAACGAAGCGAAGTAAGAATCTAACCCAGCCAGTTCAAGCTTCTTTTTCGCGATATCAAGCTGAGTGGAGGTCGCAACCGCGATTGGAATGTCGTTTGCTTTAAGCCATTCAAGTAGTTCGATAACACCATCTTTAACTGGGATTGCTTGGTGCTTAACAACCGCATTGTAGCGAGTGCGCCATTCGGTGTTCAGCGCCGGGTAATCTAACCCTTCGCCGTAGCCCTTTCTAAAAATTTGTTCGATGGTTTTTGCGTTACAACCAATGATGCCTAAGTAAACATCTTGCAAGAACGGAACATCTTGCGCGTGACATGCTTCTTCAAAAATCTGCATACAAAGTCGCTCGGTGTCGAGTAACAGTCCATCCATATCAAAAATAGCAGCTTGAAAATTCATATCCGTGGTTCTTTCTGTGTTGTCATCGTGAGGGCGAGTATTTTGACATAGTGTCTCGGGATAGGCGAGTCAGTGTTCAGTAAGAATATGCTTAGTTAGATTGGGAGTATGCTTCTGGATGACTTTATATATGATTGATTATGAATAAAATAATATCGTTAAGTTATGAATCTGGCACTTTATAGGCCATGCAGATCTAACAGTCACAATAATGGTTATCGTACATAACAAATTTAGATTTAGAGTCTGTCTTCCTATTACATTTCATAAACTTACGGTTCAGTTAGCGTGACCATAATCTTAGAAAAAACAATTTGCGAGAGTCTGCAATCATAGTGTGACCAAGCGATAAGTAAATAGCGGAACTTAGGGACAAAATATCATTAGTCCACATTTTTAGCAGGGTTGCTTATGTTGTATTTTGAGTTTCTATTTTTATTAGTCGTTCTTTATATCGGGTCTCGATATGGCGGTATTGGCTTAGGTGTTGTTTCTGGTATTGGCTTGGTTATCGAGGTGTTTGTCTTCAAGATGCCACCAACGTCTCCACCTGTCACCGTAATGCTGATCATCCTCGCTGTTGTTACCTGTGCTTCTATTCTTGAAGCGGCTGGTGGCTTGAAATACATGCTGCAAGTGGCCGAAAGGGTACTGAGAAAGAACCCGAAACGCGTCACCTTGATAGCACCGTTCGTGACTTACTCGATGACATTCCTATTAGGTACTGGCCACGCGGTTTACTCCATCATGCCTATCATCGGTGATGTTGCACTGAAGAATGGTATTCGTCCTGAGCGCCCAATGGCGGCTGCATCTGTTGCATCTCAACTGGCGATTACTGCATCTCCAATCTCGGCAGCAGTGGTTTATTACCTCGCGCAACTTTCTGATATCCAACACTCTATTACTCTGCTTTCTATTTTGATGGTGACGGTTCCTGCAACGCTGTTCGGCACACTTTTACTTTCTCTGTATAGCTTGAAACGTGGTAAAGAACTGAACGACGATCCTGAATACCAAGCGCGTCTAAAAGATCCTGAGTGGAAAAAGCGCATCGAAAGCACCACTGCGACGTCTTTGGATGAAGTACTTCCAACTTCGGCTCGTAATGCAGTATTGATTTTCTTATTGTCGATTGTGGTGATTGTTATCGTGGCGATGGTGCCTGAGATCAGAACCATCGTAGACGGCGACAAGCCAATCAAGATGTCGGTGATCATCCAAATGATGATGCTCTGTTTCGGCGGTATCATTTTGTTAGCGACCAAAACTGACCCGCGTGATGTGCCAAACGGCGTGGTATTCAAATCGGGTATGGTGGCAGCGATTGCTATCTTCGGTATCGCTTGGATGTCGGATACCTATTTCCAATACGCAATGCCTCAGTTCAAGTCGGGCATCGTGGAAATGGTGACTAACTACCCATGGACGTTTGCACTAGCGCTATTCATTGTATCGGTTGTGGTGAACTCGCAAGCCGCTACTGCACGTATGATGCTGCCTGTTGGTCTTGGCTTAGGACTAGACCCAGCCCTGCTTATCGGCTTAATGCCAGCGGTTTACGGCTACTTCTTCATCCCGAACTACCCATCAGATATCGCTACGGTTAACTTCGATGTCTCTGGTACCACCAAGATTGGTAAGTGGTATTTCAACCACTCATTCATGTCGGTCGGTTTAATCGGTGTAGTGGGTGCATGTTGTTTAGGCTACGCATTGGCACAGATTTTCATCGCTTAGTCTCACTTTTTATCGCTTAATCTGACTTCTTGTCGCTTAATTAAGCGATAACGAGATAACAAACAAAAACAGCGCCTATTTAGGCGCTGTGTTTGTTTTTACTGTTTGGAAGTTCTGATACGAACCTAGATTTCGAATTAATAACCAATATTAACGAGGCTCAAAGGCGAGTGACTGAATCGCTTCTTCTCTCGCCAGTTACTGTTACAACGACTGTTACCACTACAACTACAACTACAACTACAACTATAACTACCACCACAACTACAGCTGACCCTTTCGGGCAATATCCAATTTACTATTCGCAACAGAAGCGTAATTTTTGAAGGCTAAACTTGAGGTTCTAAGATCAGCAAGCTGCCCTTTTGTGCGTGTTTTTTTGTTTTCTTCCTGTCTTTAAAGCGTGCATTAGCGGCTATTTCAACTCCTAGCTGGGCATTGGTCAATGCGTCGTCACTGTTATCCGTTGAGCTTAAATAGGCGGCTTCAAGTTCTGGTGGTCTGAACAAATTCGGCAGAGTCCCCCTCATTCCATCAATGTCAGATTCAGTAAAGTCTGTGATAACAGAAATTCGCCATAATTCTTCAGCAAGCAACTTATAGCTTTGATCTAATAAAATCATATAAGTGTGGGCTTTATTCTGACATCGGCCAAGTGCAACTATGTTGACACTGCGGTCATATTTTTCATTTTTACGCTTTTGATAAGCTTTTGTTGTTAAATGGGAGGCTAATTTATCCCACAGCAAAATTTTAAGGAGAAGGGGATTAACCATGGTATCCGCCTCTACATCAGTACCTATACCTGCTGTTAAGCCTGCAGCCGCTCTCACTTTAATATCGCCGCTACCGCGTACAACAGCCTCAAGTGCCGCGTTTATTCCAGCGCCAGCACTTACCGAAGCTTCAATTTTAAAACGTGCAGCATCAATACTGCGCGCTTTAAAAACGGCTGTTGTCGATCCCTTCGCTTTAGCACCGATAAAAGCACTACCACCGATAGCGCCGACAATAAACTCATCAGCTCCGAGGATATTGCTGCTGTTGAATGCTCCGTTTACCTGAGCTTTAACTTCCGCGCCGACAAATAAGGACGCTTCGCTTTGTAGAGCAAATAACTGTCCAATACTCAGTTCATGGCTGACTTCAACCATTACGCCAAATTTTGCCGCCAGTTCAAGGTTAACCCCGATATCGATGCCAGGGATCAACTGCATTGGTGCAAAACCATTACGATTTTCAAGCTCAGCCTGTGAAAAGTTGGTTTCTTTTCCTAATCCTTGGCTAACACCGGCATTGCCTGTTATGCCTATTTCCGGCTTGCCCGCCCGCCCCTTCATAATCCCCGCCCCGCCATTGCTGCCGAATTTTGCATGCAAGTCGGTTTCTACTTTAACTCGTGCTTCAACACCAGCCTTAACTGAGGCTTGGTTACGGACTATATTTCTAAAATCCCAAGTACGTTTTATTTCAATTTTGCCTTCAGCAAAAAGATCCAGAGTATTTTTAGTACTTAGCGCACCGTCTCTTGCTGATGCTTTATCTTCATAACTGGTCTTGATACCTTTATGACAAAGTGCGGTATATGAATTGCGTTTATGCTGATCATTAAGGATCTGCCAGATATTATTATCAATGTTCTCTTTCTGATCGTACAAACTTTTCAGGCTATCAAGTTGTGCATCAATCACTTCAAGCTGTATACGTCCTAGCTCACCGTTTCTTACAATATTTGTTCTAAGTGATTCGATGAGTTTTATCTGCTGTAGCAAAAAATTATAGGTAGTGCGGTTAATACATTTAAAGCGAATATTTTCCAGTGGCGTTTTACTTGGGCGAACTTCTCTTATTATTTTTTTGAAATGTACTCTAATCTGACTGCGCAGAACCATCCACACCGGATCATTTGTCACATCTGAGGCACCAAAACCATAACTGCTACTTAGCTTCTTATGGTGTCTATATTTCATCGCTTCAAGATGAGAATAAACGGCATCAATACCTCTCTGCAGGTAAGGTATCGCTTTTACCTTATTGCTTTTAAAAGCCATATAAAGATTACCTGTCCATCTTTTAAATTCGATGTCACAGGCGCTTGGCGGCTGAAAGCTGCCGTTGGGTTTTAAAATATAATCGATATTGAGTTCTAAAGGATTTGCCATTTTAAACTCCTAAACTAGGGTTGATCGGTGAGCGCGGCGAAATGGATATTCGAGGAAGATATAAAGTCTTGCTTTGATGACATCTCGCACTCATGGCTTCTTAAACATGCTCCAATGGATAGAGTAATCCTTAGGAAGTCATTAGAATTTCGGTACATACAGAAAAGCAGAGTTTCACTTAATTCAAGTAGGTATGTCAAAGAGGGGATTATCTCGCCTACAATACTCATTCACACCTTAATTGGCTTAGATAAAGCGGTTAAACCCCCGGACATTACCTAGGATGAGGTCAATGTTAATGGGTACATCGATAACTTTATCATCACGGACGCTTCAAAAGAAGTTATCTAAACGAAGATAACTCCAGCTTTGTGATAACGAGGCAAGAAATAGAAACGGCGTCTAATTTGGCGCTGTTTTTGTTTGTTCTGTTTGGACGTATTAAGCCGAACCTAAGTTTTGAATTAATACCCAATATTAACGAGGCTC
>NZ_JBFRVX010000668.1:0-4882 GCF_041475345.1 Vibrio sp. 10N.222.48.A3
CTCGAAGAAATGGTTTGACCCGAATGATTATCAAATAATTGTTGTTGGTGACGCGACTTCGCTGCGCCCTCAATTAGAAAAGTTAGATATTCCAATAGAAGAGCTTGAAATCATTCGTTAGAGTACACATTAAAGGGGGAGGGAAGAGATTCTACTTTTCTCCTCCAACCTAATTTATGATAGTTCTAATAAGAACAATATAAGATAAGTGAACAGAATTTTGATTGATTTTGCTGCGCGACTAAAGCAAGTTGCAACCAACCCTAAGACCTTCTCTCAATTTGGTCGTGGTGTTGAAAGGGAAACATTGCGCTACACGGAAGATGGGCATCTTGCTACTGGGCCGCACCCTAAGGCTTTAGGATCTGCGTTGATGAACGAATGGGTAACGACCGATTTCTCTGAGTCGCTACTGGAGTTTATCACGCCTGTTTCTAACGACGTTCCGACGCTTTTGAATCAGTTGTCTGATATCCATCACTTCACTCAAACCAAGTTAGACGGCGAAAAGCTGTGGCCACTCTCTATGCCTTGTTATGTGGGGAGTGAAGATTACATTCAGCTTGCGCAATACGGTACTTCTAACAGCGGTAAGATGAAGACGCTATATCGTGAAGGCCTAAAGCGTCGCTACGGTAGTCTGATGCAGATTATTTCGGGTGTTCACTTCAACTTCTCTTTCCCAGAAAGCTTTTGGGACAGTCTGTTTGGAGAGCAAACCGAAGAAGCGCGTTGCGAAGCTAAATCAGATGCGTACTTCGGTTTGATTCGTAATTACTACCGCTTTGGTTGGTTAATCCCATACTTCTTCGGTGCTTCACCTGCGCTATGTTCTTCTTTTATCAAAGGAAGAGAAACCAACCTACCTTTTGAAAAGGTTGGAGAAACACTGTATCTACCCAAAGCAACGGCATTGCGCTTAAGTGACCTTGGTTACACCAACAGTGCGCAAAGTGTACTGAAGATTGGCTTCAACAGCCTAGACCAATACCTTGAAGGTTTGAATCAAGCTATTCGCACACCATCAGAAGAATTCGCTGAGATTGGCACTAAGGTTGATGGGGAATACCGTCAACTAAATAGCAACGTACTGCAAATTGAGAATGAGCTTTATGCTCCAATCCGTCCTAAGCGTGTGGCGAAAAGTGGCGAGAAACCATCTGAAGCACTGGCTCGTGCTGGCGTTGAGTACATCGAGGTTCGCTCTTTAGACGTAAACCCATTCAGTTCAATTGGCATCAATGAACAGCAAGTTCGCTTCTTAGATTTATTCCTAACGTGGAGCGTGTTATCAGACTCTGCTGAGATGGATAACTGCGAACTTGAATGCTGGCGCGATAACTGGAACAAGGTGATCTTAGAAGGTCGTCAGGTTGGTTTAGAGCTCAAGATTGGTTGTGATGGAGAAAGACTGTCTCTGCAAGACTGGGCTAAAAATGTATTCAAAGATCTTCGAGTTATCGCTGAGTTGATGGATGCTGAGCAAGGTGGTCGTGCATACCAAGAAACGTGCGATACGCTTGAAGCCTGGATTGATAACCCTGAGTTGACCATTTCTGGCCAGTTATTAGAAGAGACCAAGAAATTGGGTGGTTTGGGTAAAGTGGGTTGTGCGTTAGGAAAAACGTATGCTCAACAACACAAGGCACACCAATATAAAGTTTATTCTGCTGAGTTAATGGAAGCGGAAGTTCAACGCTCTGTCATTGCTCAACAGCAAAGTGAAGAAGCGAGCACTCAAGATTTTGATAGTTTCTTAACGGACTATTTTTCATATTTAAAAGCATAGCGAGACTTTGGTGGAAAGGAAGCAAGCCTTATTAGGTCAGTCTACTCATGTGGGTGGAAAATGGTTACCAGTCGTGACTGTTGGTATTGTCTCTAGCCTATTGGTTGGATGTGCGACGCCTCCTCCTAAGCAGCAAAATAATATATGCAGCATCTTCAGAGAGCACCCTTCTTGGTATGAAGATGCGGTCGATATGCAAGATGAGTGGGGCACACCGATTAACGTCGCGATGGCTTTTGTTAAACAAGAGAGCAGCTTTCGACATGATGCGCGTCCACCAAAAGATTATATTCTTGGCTTTATACCGTGGGGAAGAGTCAGTAGTGCCTATGGCTATGCACAAGCTCAAGACCCTGCTTGGGAAGACTTTCAAAAAGCGACCAATAATGGTGGTTCGAGAACCAATTTTGATGATGCATTAATGTTCATTGGTTGGTACACCAGCGAGACGCGCCGTCAGTTAGGAATCTCATTATGGGACCCGTATAACCAATATCTGGCTTATCATGAAGGCCGTGGTGGCTATAAGCGCAAATCATACAACAGCAAACCATCGTTGATTAAGGTGGCTCGCAAAGTCGAACAGCAAGCAAAAGATTATGGATGGCAACTTAAACAGTGCCGAAAAGAACTAGAAGACAATCGAAGTTGGTTTTTTTAAAGCCAATCGTCATGGAGAATAGCAATGCCTTTATTAGATAGTTTTACTGTTGATCACACGCGCATGAACGCACCTGCAGTTCGTGTTGCTAAAACAATGCAAACCCCAAAAGGGGATACCATTACGGTATTTGACCTGCGTTTTACTGCGCCAAACAAAGATATCCTATCTGAGAGAGGTATTCATACTCTCGAGCACCTATACGCTGGGTTCATGCGTGCTCACCTCAATGGCTCTGCGGTTGAAATCATTGATATATCGCCTATGGGGTGTCGTACCGGTTTCTATATGAGCTTGATTGGTACGCCTTCAGAGCAGCAAGTGGCTGAAGCTTGGTTAGCGGCTATGCAAGACGTACTGAAAGTTGAGAACCAGAATAAGATCCCTGAGTTGAACGAATACCAGTGTGGTACTGCGGCAATGCATTCCTTAGATGAAGCTAAAGAGATTGCGAATGCAATCATCGCTACCGGTATTTCAGTAAACAAAAATGATGAACTGGCATTGCCAGAGTCGATGCTTCAAGAGCTTAAAATCGACTAATCATTTTTGGTTCACATTGAATGCGCTTCACTCTAGATACATTTTGCACTAGAGAGTGAGCGAGCTAGATACAAAAAGAGCTAGATACTAAAAGGCCCGGTTCAATGAACCGGGCCTTTTGTTGTAGAGGGACTTAGTTGGTAACTCAGTGGGTTACTCTCATATAATGAGTCGCCTCTATCCGTTTACGATCTGCGGAAACACACGCACCAGCTTGATGCGATTCTCTTCGAGCTCAACAATTTCCATTGGATGGCTGGCAACCTGAACACTCAGGTGACTCTCTGGAATATCTTCAAGATGCTCCAGTATCAAACCATTAAGTGTTCTTGGTCCATCGGTAGGCAGTGCCCACTGCAAACCTTTGTTGATATCTCGGATATTAGCGCTGCCTTCAATCAAGAAGCTACCATCGCTTTGTGGTGTGATCTCTTCAGATAAACTTGGTGCGATTGAAGTCGTAAATTCGCCCACGATCTCTTCGAGAATATCTTCGAGGGTAACCAAACCGTTAATATCGCCATACTCATCAACAATCAAACCGATACGCTGTTTGTTGCGTTGGAATTTAAGCAGTTGGGTGTTAAGCGGTGTCGCTTCCGGAATAAAGTAGATCTCATCTGCAGCACGCAGCAGGGTCTCTTTATTGAATTCGTTCTTTTCGAGCATCAAGCGATAAGCTTCACGTAGCCTCAGCATGCCAACCACTTCATCTATCTGATCACGGTACAACACGATGCGACCATGAGGTGAATGAGTGAGCTGACGCACGATCGATTTCCAATCATCAGTGATGTCGATGCCGGTGATCTCGTTACGTGGCACCATTATGTCATTCACGGTGACGTGTTCTAAATCGAGAATAGACACCAACATATCTTGGTGACGCTGTGGTATTAGGCTACCCGCTTCATTTACTACGGTTCTGAGTTCTTCTGAGCTTAGATGATCGGTTGCATCATGGTTAGCTTTAACGCCTAAGATACGAATGAAGCCATTGGTAATAAAGTTGACCAAGATAACCAATGGAGATAGCACCTTCATCAGTATTATTAATAGAATGCTGCTGGCGTAAGAAACTCGTTCAGGGAAAAGAGAAGCAATGGTTTTTGGTGTAACCTCAGCAAACACGAGGATCACCAGGGTCAGGGCTCCGGTTGCGATTGCAACACCGATATCTCCGTAGATACGCATACCAAGAATAGTCGCGATCGCGGATGCAAGAATATTGACGAGATTGTTGCCGATGAGAATAAGGCCAATCAATCTGTCTGGGCGACTTAGAAGTTTTTCTACGCGTTTGGCACCTTTATGACCCGTATTGGCCAAGTGCTTTAAACGGTAGCGGTTCAAGGACATCATGCCCGTTTCGGAACCAGAGAAATAACCAGAAATTACAATGAGACACGCGAGTAGCGCAAATAAGATACCCGTTGATATGTCGTCCAAAACTATTCTTTTCCTTTTTTTTGTATCTTGATTAATTTATGACCGAACATGGTCGAGATGTCAATTGAATGTATCGTACTCAATATTTTAAAGGCAAGGTGTGTGAGACCTTGCCTTCATTATACTGACTAATTCAGGATTATTTCCTGAACGAAGCGGCTACCGAAGTAAGCTAATGTGAGCATGGTGGCACCCGCAAGGGCAAACCATGTGACTTTTTGCCCACGCCAACCTTTCTGATAGTGACCCCAAAGAAGGATGGAATAGATAACCCAAGCTATAAAAGACAATACCGCTTTATGTGCTTTACCTTGAGCAAACATATCTTGTACGAAGATAAGTCCAGTTAATAAAGTACCTGTTAACAAACCATTACCGATTAAAATGATCTTGAAAAGCTGTCTTTCCACCATCATTAAAGGAGGTAGGTTAGGGTTTAT
>NZ_JBFRVX010000669.1:0-1851 GCF_041475345.1 Vibrio sp. 10N.222.48.A3
AGCAAGAACTTGGGCTAGTCGCTTGATCGCACGTCAGCAATCTGATGATTCAGTTGAGCACTTTTGGTCAGCTAATGCTGATGGCTCTCGCCCCTATTTCCATGCAGCTGAAGCTGGCCTTCCTGTAATTGCTCTGTGCGAGTACATCGATAATGAAACTGACACTGAGTTGAAAGAACAAGCACGTGTGGTTGTTGAGCAAGCTTGTCAGTTCGAAATCAACATTACCGACAAAGTCATCAACCCATTTGGCTACCCAAGACAATACGTAAAATCTGTCGATGGTGATAAACGTGATGCCTTCTTCGTCGCTCAACAAAACGAAACTGGCTACTGGTGGCAAGGCGAAAACGCGCGTCTTGGCTCAATTGCGACCATGGCTTACCTAGTTCAACCGCACATTAAAGATAATGACCTTCAGCAGCGTCTAATCCAACTTTCACAAAATAGCCTTGACTGGATTTTGGGCCTCAACCCATACCACATGTGCATGCTTGATGGCCACGGTCATAACAACCCAGACTATCTACCACAACTTGGTTTCTTCAATGCCAAAGGCGGGATTTGCAATGGCATCACGGCAGGGTTCGAAGACGAACAAGACATCGCATTCAACCCACCAGCACAGAAAGACGACATGCTTCAAAACTGGCGCTGGGGTGAACAATGGATCCCTCATGGGGCGTGGTACTTACTGGCGACTGCAGCACAGTTCAATCATTTAGCACAGTGTAAGGAGCAATAATCATGACGCTTTACTACGTAGGTATTGATGGTGGCGGTACATCTTGCCGTGCTCGCATTCGTGATAACCAAGGCAAACTCATTGGTGAAGCGAAAAGTGGCAGTGCCAACATCCTTTTGGGTGTCGATGTTGCAATGAGTTCAATTGTTGATGCGATTACTAAAGCCGCACAACAAGGGCAACTCAACTCTAACGATTTTTCTAATATGCATGTTGGTTTGGCGCTAGCTGGTGCTGAACAGAAGTCAGCATGGCTCGACTTCATGGCACAAGCACACCCTTTCGCAAGTATGACACTCAATACAGACGCCTATGGTGCATGTATTGGTGCACATAATGGCCAAGATGGCGCGATCATGATTGGTGGTACAGGTTCATGTGGTATCTACCTAAACAACGGCGAACAACATGTGGTTGGCGGTCGTGAATTTCCAATTTCTGACCAAGGCGGCGGCGCAGTGATGGGCCTTCGTTTAATTCAGCAAGTCCTACTCGCTGAAGATGGTATTCGCAGTAAAACCCCATTAACTCAACATGTTATGAATCAATTTAATAATGATGTGGATGCGATTGTGGCGTGGTCAAAAGGCGCGATTCCAAAGGATTACGGTCAATTCTCACCCGTCATTTTTCAACTGGCAAATGAAGGCGATGAACTGGCTATAGAGATGCTTAAGCAGACTGCAGCCGATATCGAAATGTTTGTATTAGCGCTGCATCGAAAAGGCGCTGACAAGGTGTGCTTAATGGGAAGTATCGCTGAGCGTATTCTCAACTGGCTATCACCACCAGTACAACAATGGATCGTTAAACCTCAATTTGACGCTATCGAAGGCGCATTGATGTTTGCCGGCAAGTCACAACACAACTTGTATCAACAGGCTTAGCAGGGAAGTTATATGAATTATCGCATCGACTTAGCTGTTCTTTCTGAACAAAAAAATAACTGCCGATTTGGCCTTACGGTACATAATTTAAGTGACCTCGACGTAAAAGATTGGTCTCTGCATTTTGCATTTGACCGATTCATCCTTCCTGAGAGTCTATCGCAAGGTGAACTGACTCAAGTTGGAAGCTATTGCACGTTCAAACCAAGTGCGCCCGTG
>NZ_JBFRVX010000670.1:0-1428 GCF_041475345.1 Vibrio sp. 10N.222.48.A3
ACTTAGGGGATATTGTTTAACTTAAATGAATCAGAAGTTTATGAGCCTATCGACACCGGTTAAATCCAACATTACCTCTCGACTAAATGGAAATAACCTTAAACTTGCATACGATAATCGCGTTATTTGTGAAAATCTCGAACTTAATATTCCTGAAGGTAAATTTACGGTCATTGTCGGACCCAACGGGTGCGGAAAGTCTACCTTATTGAGAAGCTTGTGCCGCTTGTTGAAACCTTCTCAAGGTAAAATTTGTCTTGATGGTCAGAATATTCAAAAGGTGCCAGCTAAAGAGTTGGCGAGAGAGTTAGGGTTACTGCCGCAAAGCTCACAAGCTCCTGAAGGGATTCGAGTCGTTGATTTGGTGGCAAGAGGTCGCTACCCGCATCAAAAACTGTTTAAGCAGTGGAGCTTAGATGATCAAGAGGCGGTCTTTCAAGCGATGGAAGATACTGGTGTCACCGATTTGGCCGAGAGGCAGGTCGATGAACTCTCTGGAGGTCAGAAACAACGAGTTTGGATCGCCATGGTATTAGCGCAAAAGACACCGATAGTATTACTTGATGAGCCAACAACTTATTTGGACGTCGCACACCAGATTGATTTGTTGGAGTTGTTCCGTAGCCTCAATAGAGAAAAAAAACATACTATCGTTGCCGTGCTGCATGATTTGAATCAAGCCTGTCGTTATGCAGATCACCTGATTGCATTTGCTGGTGGAGAAATTGTCGCGCAAGGCGAACCTAAGTCTTTAATTGACGCCAAACTCGTTAAGCAAGTATTTGGCTTAGATAGCGTTATTATTGATGATCCTGTAAGTCATACTCCATTGATTGTGCCTCTGGGGAAGTAACTCGTATGACTTTTTTGTCAGGTTTGCAATTGCTCACCTTTGGCTCGCAAAATATTAAGGTTTGGCAGTACCACTTTGAACGACAAAGGTATACAGATTGCCTTTTTCAAGAACTTGACGTCGCGTTACCAAATGAAATGAAGCGTTCAGTAACTAAACGAAAAGCGGAGTTTATTGCCGGTCGCAGGGCGGCATTGCACGCATTACGCATTGAAGGGTGTGATTGCCTCGAACTGCCCATCGGTGAACACCGATCACCGGTTTGGCCCGAGGGTTGGATTGGAAGCATTTCTCATACCGATGATCTAGCGGTAGCGACGGTCAGTTCATTAAGTGACGTGAGCTTTGTTGGTTTGGATGTTGAAGAGCTCATCAACGAAAACCAGGTTATGTCACTCATGCCTATGTTTGTTAGCCCTCAAGAAATAAAGCACTTAGCCGGGACTCACCTTCCCATTCAATGGTTTGTCACCTTAGTGTTCTCTGCTAAGGAAAGTATTTTTAAAGCCATCTATCCCTATGTTAAGACTTATTTAGAGTTCAGCGACTCAAAGCTAATGAGTATCGATATGGAT
>NZ_JBFRVX010000671.1:0-4720 GCF_041475345.1 Vibrio sp. 10N.222.48.A3
AGCCTGTTATCCCCGGAGTACCTTTTATCCGTTGATTGATATCTCTCGTTGCCGTTTTTTGCCGCTATTTTTCAAACATGCCACTTTGAATAAAAAAGCGGCAATCGATAGAATCATTCGCACGTATGGCATAGCACATACGGCAGAGAACTAACCCCAGATTAACGACTGTTCACAGCTAAATATAATTAAACAAGGTCAGGTCTTTGGTCTTGCCAAACGCTTGTTGTGAAGCTTGTAACGCTCGAGAGTTTTCATTGAATTCAATGATGGCTTTCGAATAGTCCAAGTCTTCAAAGTTGCTTTTTGCTTTCGCTAAAGACAACTTAAAATCTTCATGTTGCTGCTCTTGAATATCCAACGTACTCAAACGTGCACCGACATCCGTTCTCGCCTTAGTCAAATGAATAAACGCGGCATGAAATTCTTCTGTCATTTGGTGCAGTTTTGCCGTTGCCGATGCATCCGATACTGGATTTTCAGCCTGTTCGGCGGTATCTTTGAATGTATCAAAAATAGAAAATGTCTTTCTCGGCTCTAAAGTGATCGAGTCACCCTTCGTGATCTGCCCCTTGAATTGGATATTCAGACCTTCATAGACAACACCTTTCGAAGGATCAAAATCTTCCGAGGCAACCACTTCGCCATCTTTTTCAAGCTGGTAAGCGAACTTGCCTGTTTGCATATCAACAAAAGTCACTTTATAAGTAGAACTATCGTCAGCTTTATTGGTTGCGCGCCCTAGTAATAACTCAGAGGCTGGTTCAAGATCATATTGAGGCTCGTAGTCACCAAACGGGTTATCTATTTCCATAAACAACTTACTGCCCGGATCATTCATTGCCATTTCAAAGCTCGTTGCTACTCGCATCTTTCTTTGATAGTCATCACCTTGATAAGAAACGTTCCCTTCATTATCTTGAAAAAATGGCTGGCTCTTGGGCTTGGTTCCTGAAAATGTGTAGTTACCTGACTCATCTTGAGTATTAGCTAAATGCAGAAGATTATTCGATAACTCTTGAATTTCACGTTTCTTCGCTAAGCGGTCTTCCGGAGAAAGTGCACCGTTAATCATTTCCATCACGGTTCGTTTTGCTTCATCCGCGAACCCTTCCGAGTTGGCGACCATGACTTCATGATGTTCAAGGCGGTTTCTAATTAGAGTGATCGCATCGACATACTGTTTAAGTTGCTCAGATTGCTGACCGATGTTTTGTAAATAATGCGTCGCCAAAGGATCATCACTCGCCGACTGTAATTTCTTACCGGAAGCCAGTTGTGCTTGATTATGATGCACCTTGTTTTCTTGGCGGCGAAAGTCATTTTGTACTGACTGATAATTATGAAAGCTAGAAATACGAGTCAACATTTATATCTCCTACCTCAAAGCCAAAATAGTATTAAACGTATCATTGGCGGCTTGCATGATGCGTGAAGAAGCCATGTACGCTTGCTGAAATTTCATCATATTTGCCGCTTCTTCATCTAGGTTCACCCCAGAGACTGAAGCAATACGTTCTTGAGCTGACTCTTTTTCTAGCCTAGCAATATCACTCAAGCGATTTGCCGTTGAAGATTTCAAGCCCGTATTGGTATTCAAGTTGTGGTAAAGATCTAAAATCGTAGACTCACCATCATCCAAGACTTTGCCTGTTTGGAGATCTTGCAATTTACGCAAGTTGCCATTGTCACCTTCTGATGGGACAAGGTTTGCCGTAAATTTATCGTTTGCCACCGCGCCCGGTGTAAGTTCAAACGTTGTGCCATTAATCGTCACTGGGCCTTGTGGTGGATACGGTTGAGGCTGCATAAGTATGTTGCCCTTAGGATCGGTAACTGCAAACTGTTCGCCCTTTGGTGACACGATCACTTCAAATTCTCGTAATTGACCTGCCGCCAAAATTTTGAAACCTGCAGTGCCTTTGGCAAAGGTAGTTGATGCCTCATAGCTTTGCGCCGCAATATCTTTAGGGTCTTTGGTTTCCATCTGAATCTGCGCGGCAAAATTGCGGGTTGGGCGTAGTAAAAGCTTCTCACCCAGTTCAGGCGGATTTCGAACTTCCACTCGCATGCCATCTAAATAAAAGGCATTGCCGGTTGAATTAGTGCTAACTTTTACCGTTTCGCCATCTGGCTTAATCACCACATAATCGCTGCCATCGTATTTCAGACCATACTCGCCGCCTTTCAGAGCAGAAGTATCATCAATATAGACCGCGACATCCGCTTTTGACTGTCCGTGAGCAGTAACACGAGACTTAGCCACTAACTCAGAGTTCACATCGGTAAACAGGTTTTTACCTACATTGCCATTGAGATCCAAACCTTGCGATTGCAGTGCATTGACCTCGTATGAAAACGCGGTCGCCAAACGACCAAGCTCATCCATAACTGCAGGAATATGTTCATCACGCATGTCTAACATCGCGCCGATTTGTCCATCAATATCGCGGTTAGTAATCGCCTTTAATGACTTTCCTTCTACGATAGCAAGACGACGCTGATGTGCATCTGGTACGCCATCGATCATTTTCAGTTGGCTCGCTTCTGTACCAGAAACTAAGGTATGACCATTACCGATATGGACATTAAAGCCTTCATTATTAGCTCGTGGTGTCACCGTCACTTTAGTGTAACCAGAAAGCTCATTAACTAGCTGTTCGTGCTGATCTTGTAGATCATTATGAGGTCCAGGAGTTCGTACCATTAGTCGCTGAAGATCACGGATCTCGTATGCAATTTGGTTAACTCGCTCGATACCCATGTCTAATTTCTTATTCGCAGAATCAGACTGTTGACGAACGGTTTCATGAAATTCATTTAACGTTTTACTCAATAACCCAGCTTTTTCTATGACGACTTTTCGTGTACCCACATCATTCGGGGTATCAGCGAGCGTCTTAACAGAATCAAACCACTCATTAAGGTTCTCTGGGATTTTCTTCGAAACAACCGATGACAACATGCTTGACAGCATATCCAGGTTAGCTTCGGTATCCGCTTTGTTAGCGGCATTGGTTGTTGATAGGTTAAGTTCCTTGACGGCAAATTGGTCCCACGAGCGGCGAACATTTTCCACATGCACACCCATACCGTAGGTTTGACCACCGTACTGGCGCGGGTCATTCACACCTTGAACCACAGACTGGCGGCTATAGCCTTCTGTGTTGGCGTTAGAAATGTTATGACCAGTGGTGTTTAGCTGTCTCTGAGCAGTAAGAACACTTTGTGCTCCTACATTCAGAAGATCCGACGCCATAATGCCCCCAAAAAACTTAACAAAATCAGCATGAACTGATTAACTACTACAGCTTATTATTAAGATATTTAGCAATATATGTGCCAATAGAAATAACGGAGAGTTAAAAGACAATAATTTGTTGAAGTGTAAGGAGAAAACTATGGATGGTGCGTAAGACTGAAGGGGCGGATAAGAAAAGAGCCTGCCGGTGGCAAGCTCTCGAGTGCATTCAATAACGCTATTTCATCTCATCAATCTTAGCTTTAACTCGTAAAACTTTGTCGGCATAGTTAGGGTCGGTTGCGTAACCCGCCTGGTGAATGCCTTTGATGAAATTCTCAGAGTTACCTTGATGCTGCAATGCCGTTTCGTATCTTGGATTTTCGTTCAAGAACTTCACGTAATCATCAAAGCTATCTTCGAAATTAGAGTAAGAACGGAAAGAAGCAGACTCTTTAACGGCTGTTTTACCATGGAACTCTAGAGTTTGAGTAGCAACCTTATCGCCCTTCCAACTTCTATCGGCTTTGATATTGAATAGGTTGTTGCTGTTGCCCAAAGAGTTCTTAATCATCTTAGAACCCCAACCTGTTTCAAGTGCCGCTTGTGCCAATAGCAGTGATGAATCGACACCGAGCGCACTCGCTGCTTTTTCAGCGTAAGGCTTCATTGAGGCAACAAACGATTCTGGAGAATCGAAGGAAACTGGTTGTTTGGCTACTGACACGTCTGTTGCTGACATAGCTTGCGCAGATTGAACTTCGGGTGTTCTATCTTGTGAACGCCCCGAGTACTGCGGTCTTTGCAGAGAGGTATCAAAGCCTTCATTGCGAACCTTATCTTCAGTTGCATCATTTGCTTGGCCAGCGCTTAACTGAGCTACGATCATGTCCGCAAGACCGAGCGAACCTGACGCACTGAGTTCACTCGCCATTTGGTCATCTTGCATCTGACGATAAAACTGTTCATTCTGGCTGTTTAACATATCTGACTTAAAGCTCGAGTTCGCATCACGCATCGACTTAAACAACATCGAGGTAAAAATAGATTCAAACTGTTTTGCTGCAGCGGTTAGCGCTTCTTTTTCACTGCCTTCTTCACCGCTTACCGCTTGTTGACGAAGACGGTCTAGGCTACCAATATCGTGAATAAAGCCGATGTCATTGTTATTTTTAATCATGCTTTATCCCTTAAATAATGATCAACTGACCTTCAATTGCACCCGCTTGTTTCAGTGCTTGAAGGATTGCCATTAAATCAGAAGGTGCGGCGCCGACTTCATTGACAGCGCGTACCAAATCATCGAGCGTTAAACCGGGTTCGAACTTGAACATTTTACCATCGGCTTCGGTTACTTCGATGTCCGAATCAGGAACGACTACCGTTTGACCACCAGAGAATGCGTTAGGTTGACTTACGTTTAGATTTTCTTTGATTGCGACTGTCATGCCGCCGTGGGTTACTGCTGCTGCTTTTAAG
>NZ_JBFRVX010000672.1:0-1698 GCF_041475345.1 Vibrio sp. 10N.222.48.A3
ATGCGCGCGGGTGTAAAGTAGTGCGATGTGAGTTCTGTAAAATCAAACAAGACAGCTGTATCTGTGAACATCAACCAGACGTAAATACGAACGTCGCGACCATGTTGATCTTGTCAGATAACGAAATATTGAAACCAAGTAATACAGGTCGATTGATTCTCGATACAGTAAAAGACAGTTACGCTTACCTATGGCATCGCACAGAGCCCAATCAGGAAATGTTGGATGTCTTAAAAGATGACAACTATCAACCTGTCGTAGTGTTCCCCGAAGACTATACAGATGACAAATCGCGCGTGGTTCAAAACCTGCCACAAATGCGTGACCCAAACAAAACACTATTGCTGATCTTTATTGATGGCAGTTGGCGTGAAGCGCGACGTATCTTCCGTCGTTCAGAGTATCTGCAAGACTTACCTGTGTTGTCGATTGAACCAGAATCGGTTTCCCAATATATGATGCGTAAGTCAGACAACGAACAACATCTCTCGACTGCAGAAGTGGCGAGCTTGGTTTTGAAACAGGCTGGTGAAGAGCAGGGTGCCAAGACTTTACAGCTATGGTTTGAGACATTTCGGGAAAGTTACATGTTAAGTAAGACACGTTATAAGTCCGATCCGACCAAACCAAGTCTGAACGCTTTCATAGAGCACACCAAAAGTGAGACGTCACTCTAACCTTTAACCGCTTTGTGCTGACTTGTTGTTCAAACAGACTCGATCACGAGATAAGTTTGTTATCTATCACGGTTTGTAGGGGGAGTGTTATGGATAATGCTCCTTAGTTGTTTAATTTAAAAATTTTATTTGCCCTAATTTAGGGAAAAATTGGAGAGATTTCATGTATTACGGCTTCGATGTTGGCGGCACAAAAATAGAGTTTGGTGCATTCAATGAGAAACTTGAGCGAGTAGCAACAGAACGTGTTCCAACACCAACAGACGATTATCAATTACTGCTTGATACGATTGCTGGTTTAGTTAAAAAATACGACAACGAATTCTCTTGTGAAGGCAAAATTGGCCTTGGTCTTCCTGGCATGGAAAACGCAGACGACGGCACTATGCTGGTTGTTAACGTACCGGCTTCAACAGGTAAGCCACTACGTAAAGACTTAGAAGCGCTTATTGGTCGTAGTGTAAAAATCGAGAATGATGCGAACTGTTTTGCGCTTTCAGAAGCATGGGATGATGAACTTAAAGATGAACCATCAGTTGCTGGCCTAATTCTAGGTACTGGCTTCGGTGGCGGTTTAGTTTACGAAGGCAAAGTGTTCTCTGGTCGTAACCACGTTGCTGGTGAACTGGGCCATATGCGTCTCCCTATTGATGCTTGGTTCCACCTCGGCGACAACGCACCGTTATTAGGTTGTGGTTGTGGTAAAAAAGGTTGTTTAGACAGCTACTTATCAGGTCGTGGCTTCGAATTGATTTATGAGCACTACTTCGGTGAGAAGAAGAAAGCGATTGAAATCATCCAAGCATACAACGAAGGTGAAGCAAAAGCGGCTGAGCACGTAGATCGCTTCATGGAGCTATTGGCTATCTGTTTTGCGAACTTGTTTACGGGTCTTGACCCACATGTTGTTGCACTGGGTGGTGGTCTTTCAAACTTCGAACTTATCTACGAAGAAATGCCAAAGCGCATCCCTAAATACCTACTGTCTGTAGCGAAGTGTCCTAAGATCATCAAAGCGAAA
>NZ_JBFRVX010000673.1:0-5382 GCF_041475345.1 Vibrio sp. 10N.222.48.A3
GATCTCTTCTGCAAACGCTTCCATTTTTGTCTGGATTCGCTCAGCGCGCAACACATCGTCTCCCGCATCCGGCAGCAAGCCATGTATCCATTCGTCAAAATCATTAACTAAACTGGTTCCGATTTGAACTGAAGTATTAATCGCTTGTTCTGTCGGTGTTTTCACCAACTCATGAGCTATTTCAGAGTCAAAACGACGGCCAAACAAATTATCAAGATATTGACCTGTCGCTTTATCTTTCTTTGCATCAGCCAGTAATTTATTTGCCAGCGTTTGCAGTTTAGGGTGTTCTGCTAACTTTTCATGAGCCTCGCTAAACAGCTTAACCGCTTTCTCTTGAGTCACACTTCCGCTCATCCATAGCGTTTTAGCTTGCTCTACTAACTCATGTATTTCATTCGCATAAGTTTCAGTAGTCTCTATCTGACCTAGCTTATAAATAAATTCAATAAGGCTCTCATTTTCAGTTTTTGGCGCATCTCTCTCTGAAGTTGAATTCGTCAGAGTCGGTGAAACCACTCCGAACGACTTTAAGCTATTGATTTCGTGCTCGGTCAAAGGTTCAACCAAACCAACCACACGACCAATACCGTCAAACACGAGCTTAGACTCAAACGCTTCAACAGCTTTCGGATCAATTGCAATACCAAAGACATTGGCGTCCTTCGAACGGTTCCTCTGAATATGGCTTTGCAGCGACACCATTTCAAATTGGAGTGTCTTAACTAACTCACCACGTTGAGCGAACTCTTTTGGATTTTTTTTCTGCCACTGGTGAAGAGCCAACTCTAAGGCAGCAAGATTCTTTTCAGATGGGGTACGCTGAATTGACTGAATGTTACTTCTTACCACTTTCAACTCTTTACTAGGTAAATCCGTTAAAAGCTTGCCAATGTGTCGCTTAGTCGAATCGACAAATCTTGCATCATTAGAGCCAAGCAATGAGAAGTCAAAACCATCTACGCCTTTTCTTACAGCTAAAGAAGTGTCAGCCGCTTCACCCAGCCCGTGAAGATTGACACCTGAAATGCGAATATCTTTTCGGTTTACATCTTGTGATGCTCGATTTACAACTCTGATACTGTCGGTATTGCTCTCAGTGAACATGGAAGTGATAGCTCTTCCGGTATTTTTAGAGCGAATACCTGCATTGATTTGTAGTCGGTTTACGGCTTGAACAGCATCGTTTAACGCTTCTTGCTCTTGCTCGCTCAATCCTTCACTGAATCGGCCATCGGCGCTTGACTTGTTGTTGGCATTCACATGGTTACCCGTGACGCCTGCACCTTCTATTCTGCGTGCTTTACCCGAAAGTCCACTGCCCACAGCACCTTGACGATCAGGACGATCCTCTTCGTTCTGCTTTGAACCTTTCGCATCCGCTTGTGCTTGATCCGCTTTGTTTTCAGCATTTCTTGCATCACGATTACCACGTTCTTCAGCGTCTCTAGCTGAATTATTCGCATTCGATTCAGCTTGTTTAGCTTCATTAGCTTTCGTAGTGGCGTCTGTTTTACGCGCATCAGCGTCGGCTTTAGTATTCGCAATATCTTTCTCTGCACCAGAGCGATTCTGTTCGCCTTTCGCAACGCCTGCTTCTGATTTCGCCACAGAATCGTTGACACTTTTTTGGTTGTCTACGTGCGCTTTTTTCGCAGCGATGATGCTTTCCCCAGCAACATCTTTAGCCTGACCTAATTTGGTTTGAGCATCCTCTAAAAGACCGTCTGCGAAATGGTTGCGCCAATGCTCACCAGATTCACCTACATAAACCGCTTTGTTATCCAGCACATCAAGTCCCTGGGCCAATGTCGTCAGGTCTTTAGTTACCGCTTCAGACTCTTCGTTCACAGCATCACGCTGCGCTTGCCCATTGCTCTTTAATGCTTCTTGATCGGTGGATTCTAATTGAGCCTGAGAACCCGATACGGCTTCAAGTTGTTTCTGCTTTTCTTGCTCTAAGCGTTGACGATCGGCTTCCGCTCGTTCTTTGTCAGACATTGCATTTTGCGCAGCTTGATTTTGTTCCGCATTATCGGCAACAGCATTAGCTTGGTGTGATGTTTCAGATTTCGCCACAACATTATCTAAAACATAGCCCAACCCATCATCATGGCCTGTGCCTTTAAATTCTATTCGGTTGCTGCCAGAATTCGCAGTCAACTTAAGTGTTTTTTGTTGCCAAGCTGCTTCATCGCCAGAAGTTGAGAATACAACATTACCGTTCCAGAGAACTTCTATGCCTTCGTTGCTTGAAATACCTGCACGTTTTGCAAAATCAAAGCTAACCGCAATGACTTCACCTTCCGCTAAATCCGTTAAATCTTGAGAAAGACTTGTATTAGTATAAGTATCTAGCTCTGTAACAAGTGAACCATGACCATCACCACTTACGCCATAATCCTTACTTGAAGAGGCAACTTCAACACCGTGAGTCGATTCCCATCCCAGACCACCTTGCTCAAAATCACCATTGACGATCAAGTTAGGTGTTTGCGTTTGATTTGAAGATTCTTCGATGTTGAGTTCATTTTCCATGTTGCTGAGATCAGGCGTTTCAACGTTGGTCACGCTTCCACTTAAACCGTCTCCTAGATCGGAACCCACTTCTTCGATTTCATCTAAGTCGAAACCATCAAGTTTAGTGATTTCAGGCGTTGAAATAGCACCTCGTCCTTTCTGAATTCCTGATGAAGAAGCTTCATCACCTTGAACTAGGTAATTAATCGCTTGGCTGCCACCCACTCCAAGAAGAGTTTGTTTAATATTATCAAACAGTGCGGAAAGCTTATTGCTGCTCGTGTTACTTGACGCGACGGCTAGGCTATAGAAATCACCGTTACCCACTTTGATAGCAACGTTATTTCTGGCATAAGAAGCGTTAATCCCTAAGCCATCACCTACGTGAATATTCACGTTTGCTTTGCCTTTCATCACCGCAACATTGAGACCGTCACCCACTTTGGTGTTAACGTTATATTTGCCCCATGCAACGTTCACTGAAATACCGTCACCAATTTTGGTGTTGATATTCGCATCACCATAGGCCGCCGTTACACTCAGGCCATTACCCACGGTTGTCGTAATATTGGCTTTACCTTTTGCCGCCGTGACCTGCATACCATCACCGACTTTAGTGACGATATTGCCTTTGCTCCAAAGTGCGTTGAAGCTATCTCCGTCACCCACTTGAGTAACGATGTTCGCTTCACCTTTCGCTAAAACAACATTACGGCCATCACCCACTTTCGTAATGATATTCGCTTTGCCCCAAGCTCCCGTGTAATCATCGCCATTACCGACGTGAGTAATGACATTCGCCTTACCTTGAACCACAGAAACTTCTTGGCCATCACCGATTTTGGTGATGATGTTCGCTTCACCTTTGGCGAAGTTGTATCGATCACCGTCACCAACGTGAGTGAAGATATTTGCTTGTCCCCAGGCCACGTTAACGCCTAATCCATCGCCCACTTTTGTGATGATGTTAGCTTTACCTTTCGCCAAACCAATAGTCGTACCATCCCCCACATGGGTCATGACATTGCCCACTTTTGATATCAGTAAACCAACGGTGGTTCCTTCGCCAACTTTGGTTAAGATATTACCTTTACCCGCCAACACAGCTGCGGTTGTTGCATCACCAACATGGGTCACTACGTTTGCTTTCGCAGCTGCGACAACACCCATGAAGTCATCACCGACTTTCGTTATGATATTCGCTTCACCAAGGGCTAGTACGCCAGTAAGACCATCTCCTACGTGAGTCATAATGTTTGCTTTACCAAACATCGCGGCTAAGGTTGTGCCATTACCCACTTTCGTCATCACGTTTAGTTCGCCAGCAAATAAACCTAAGCTTGTGCCATCACCAACGTGAGTATAGATATTCGCTTTACCGATCATTAATGCAGCAGTTAGGTCATTACCCACTTTCGTCATGATATTGGCTTGGCCAAGCATTGCAGTAAACGTGCTGCCATTACCCACCTGAGTGAATATATTTGCGTTACCTACCATCGCGGCTATCGAGGTACCATTACCCACCTTAGTCGCGATATTACCTTTTGCTATCATTAATGCGACTGTTGTGCCGTCACCAATATGCGTAAAGACATTCGCTTCTGCGACCATAAGCGCTAATGCATCACCATGACCAACCTTGGTAAATACATTGCCTAGGCCGCCCATTAGCGCCCACGCGTTCCCTTCACCAACGTGAGTGAAGATATTGCCTACGCCGATCATAGCGGCTATTGAAGTGCCGTCGCCTACTTTGGTGAAGATATTACCCGCAGCACCCATTACGCCAAGTGTTTGGCCATCGCCAACATGAGTCAATACGTTACCAATACCCAACATAATGCCTGTGGTATCGCCATCGCCCACCTTGGTTAGAATGTTCGCCCCACCAACCATGACGCCAGTTGTCGAGCCATCACCAACATGTGTAAGTACGTTGGCGCCTCCTCCCATAACGGCAAGCGCATTGCCATTGCCTTTTTTGGTTAGGATGTTTGCACCACCAAGTGCGACTGCGGTCGTATTTGAGGCCGTATCATCACCGCTAATATGAGTAATGATATTGGCGCCACCAAGCATACCCGCCGTGAGGTCACCGTCACCCACTTTAGTCATGACATTCGCGCCACCGACAAGTACAGAAGCGATGTCGCCCTTACCAACCTGTGTCATGACATTAAAGCCACCGACCGCTAACCACAACCCGTTGCCAGACCCAATTTGGGTGTGCGTGTTGTAGCCGCCTAGCATAGTCAAACGACTATTACCGTTACCTTTGTGAACTGAAATATTGCCATAAGCAAGTAAGTGGGCTAAGTACTCGCCGTCACCAATACGAACCAATACATTGACCGCACCGCCTGCGTAGACATCCATTTTCCCTTGTTTGCTCTGATGAACGAGCACGTTAGCTAAACCAGCACCACGGAAAGTGAGGTCGCCTTCATCGCCACTTTTAACAATGACGTTAGCCGCGCCGCCGCCAACAAATTCGGTATCACCAAACTTAGAGCTGTGAAGGATAACGTTGGCGAGACCACCACCGTTAAAGTAGACATTACCGCGTGTCACATTGGATTTGATGACGTTACCGCCACCGACACCATTGAACCGAACGTCCCCTGAACTTTCACCACCATCGCTAGCAGACTTAAACAATGATTGTTCATTGTATTCATCAATATCCGCTACTATTTCACTGGTACTTCTCAACGTATTAACGCTGTATTGTAGCTGACTCAACGAGTAACCATTTTTGTACCCAGAGCTGTAACCGTTTGCGGAAGAAATATCTTCACTAGACAAATTTTGGGTGTGGTCGCCTTCTTTATACCAAGGACGAGCTTGATACCTTAGTAC
>NZ_JBFRVX010000674.1:0-8559 GCF_041475345.1 Vibrio sp. 10N.222.48.A3
TATCTAAGTTGACATTTTTACGCGACATACGGAACAGGGTAAGCCTGTATACCTCCCTATGGGAAAGCTACCTGTGAAGGTGGCCGATAGGTATGCAGGTAAAGGAGGTTAGAGAAAGCAAATGATGATTTCGAATGAAATTAGTGCATCTTCTTACAACGAACCGTGGTCTCTCAATTACTGAGTGCTCATTGGCGAGGTATTAAAGCTTCAAGTGCGTATCGCAAAGGTAATTAACACGAAGAGCTAATGTTGCGATCAACTTTTGGTCTCGCTCTAGTCCTATAACGATTTAATTACTGGGTGCTTCACTGTGCCTTTGTGGAGGCTTGAGCCGTATGCAGTGAAAGTTGCACGTACGGTTCTGAGGAGGGTGGCACCTGGTAACAGGTGCCGTCTATCCGACATTTCCTTTCGGCTTGAAGAGATTTGGCGGATCAAAACCAAACTAGAGATTGATAGTAGTTGGATGTAGCTTGCGTTACTTAACTGAGCCATTCTTGATAACAAACTAAGATCGAGTGATTTTCTCTACTTCCGGGGTTGCGAGGTCTCTTCGCAAAATAGGATATTTAGCCGTGTTAAGCAGATTCAGAGAAAAACAGACCTTGAAGTTCAATTTGAGAAAAAGACAAGAACTCAACAGAGTCTCATGAAATGGATTTTGATGACTTCCAACAGCCAGCAATTTTCTTTTCCAAGCCAAATGCGAAAGCAACAACCGATTAGGTATATACAGGCTTAAATTAAAAGTTGGAATGTTCGATTTTCTTCTTTGATTTGTAGGCTTTCATTGAAATTTTTAAGACAAGTTGTTCTTGTTTCGTTGAAATGAGCTGCTTAGTTAAAGCTTTGTGGTGTAGGTCCGTGATAAAGTTTTTTTCCCAAGGCGTAAGGCGGTCAAACCTTAATAAAATAGTGTCATTTAGTACATTGAACAACTCGTATTGGCTTTTATCCATTCGACTGCTAAGCATTCAATTAGAGCACTTAGCTAGAGAAATGACGTTAAGGCTTTCTACGTTCTCATTTTTGCCTAAGGTAATGATTCGATAAGAGACCCCCCTCTCTAATAGTGGTCTTATTTCGATGTTGTCACAAAAACTAACGGCGACTTTTTCTACTAAGCTGTCCATATTCAAAGTTTTCTTTTTTACGAAAATAAGAGTGACACTATTGCCCTCTGACTGAGCATTTACGAGTGTGATTGAGCCTAACTCTTGTGGCAGTTGGCTTGAGATAACCGTCGCTCTATAATCGGCAAGCCCATTAGATTTTATTGGGCTTATCTGACAACCGTTAAGCATGACACTGACGAAGAAAATTACTGTTGTTCGTTGCATTATGCGCTTCTTCTCCCTTTAGGTGCCTTAAAATATTTATGGATATAACGTGAAGACATAGAAGATAAGAGCGCACTGTAATCTAAACTGAATGTGACTTTTTCCCCTACAAGTAGTGGTTTCTGTGAGGATTCAAGGACAAAGTGATCGCTAGTTGAAGACATGATCTTAATCCCATTCGGAGCCTTAAGCCCGCTGACACAAACATCTTGGCGGCCTAATGCCAGAATAGCTTGTGATACCTCCCCTCTATCTTGAAGGTTTTCTTTTTCACCAAAAGCATTTAACCCCCGACTTCCCCAAGGCAAAGTCGGTTTAATCTTGGATTCAATCACTTCAGCGGTCAAAGAAACCGCATCCGTATGTAAGCCTTTGATATTTTCGTGCTCTAAAGGCTCACAGCCTAAAAAAATTGCTTCTCCTATACGAAGGTTATTGACTCGAGTTAAGCCTGTTCTCTGAAGAGCCCAGTTAACTGAAGCAGAATTACCCCCTGAAATAATTTCTAGATTGACCCCAAATGTAGCTTCAATTCCATCGGCAAGATCAGAAAGAATATTCATATTTTGTTCATTTGGAGCGACGCCATACCGACAGGCTAAATTCGCACCAATTCCTTTTATCGTGATGTTCGGTAAAGAAATAATCTCTCGGATAAAATCAATCACGCGATTCGGCATCACACCTTCTCTGAGATCGCCAAGCTCAACCATAATAATGATACCGTGACGGCAATTTTGTTGTTCCGCTGCATGTGAAAGCCTCTGAATTACTTCAACTTCAGAATTTAAACTCATATCACTGTATTTTATTACACTCGCCACTTGACTTAGCATGGGCGTACGTATCAGCATTTTAGGGATAGCAATGCCTGATTCAGTCATCTTTTGAAGGTTTTCCATTCTTGAATCGGCTAACATTGTTACGCCAGCATCAATAAGAACTTGTGCGATGATAGGGTGGCCGAGGAAGACTTTTGTTACAGGTGTAACGGATATATTTTTTAGTGAGAGCTGAGTGATCAGGTACTGAGCGTTATGGTGAATCTTCCCACAATCAATGTCTAATCTAGGGCAGTTCACCCTTTTGCGGCCAGTTTTCTTGCTATCATAGGGAAGGCTGACGTTACGATGTGCAGTAGATGTTCGACAGGCTGTGATAATGCATCAGTAACCGGTATACCAAATTCGGTAGTGTAGCTGTCTATCGCACGACAGGTTTCATCTAAAGACATATCTTCATGATTCAGTGTTAGTCCAATAACATCGGTATTAGAAAACGTTTCGATAAGATTGATTTCTGAAGCAATCGAAGGCATTGGGCAATCAGGAAAATCACTACGATATAAACGTTTAGGAGCATGTTGCAATATCACACCCGCTGGACAACTGCCACGTAAGATAAATGCGCTGGTTGAAAACGCAGGATGACTCAAGGCTCCTTGCCCTTCAATAATAATCAGGTCCGGATTTTCTTTTTCATAGGCCTGTACAATGACAGATTCCAACTCACCGGCACAAAATTGTGAAGGGACAGCATCGAGTGCAACGCAGTATTGTGCGCCTTGCATAATACCTGTTTGACCAGTGGCAATCAGAACGACGTTAAGGCCTTTTCTAGTCAGTTCATTCGCTAATATTGTTGCTGTTGTTCGTTTTCCTAGCGCGCAATCCGTCCCCATTACAGCAATTCTCGGACATTTAACGTTATGTATTTTCCCGCTAAACGTTTTCAGATCGCCTTTACTTTTGGGTTTGCGAGTATCGAATATTCGAACGTTATTCTTTAAGCTAGCTTCTAAAAATAGAGGATCATCAGTTAGGAATTCATGTAAGCCATTTACGATGTTCATTCCTAGTGACATGGCATTTAAAATGATGCTTTTATCTAAGTCAGATAAAAAACCACTTGATGGCGCAATGCCAAAGATGAAGTAATCGGGAATGCTTTCCGCGTGAATGATAGCTTCTTCAGCATTGGCAAGGATCGGTATTCCATTGGCTTTGTTATCAAGTACTTCTCCAGCATCTAAGCCGGCAGATACACTATCAATAACCGATAGAATACGATAGCTTAATGAATGCCTCACTAGCCCATTAGCGGTTTTACCATCAATTTCACCGAAATTACCTTCGCAATATATAATTGCCGAAGGGATGACAGGTTTCACTTTCTGAGCAAGTGGTAGCCAAGGAGCGATATGAGTTACATTGTAGTTGGTTTTAAAATTTTCAATTCTAGTGAATTTGAAGATGTTTCTTAACTTTTGGGTTGAAATGGACATAATTAAAGCCTGCGGTGAGGCTTAGAAGGGCAACTAAGGAGTGCCGAGATGTGAGTTCGGAAAAGAAAAGAAGTCCCTACTAAGCGGTAGGGATAAAAACCAAGGTAACACACTTACCAGACTATTGTTGGTTAATATTAAGACACTTCTGCGTCTATCACTTTGAAAATTAGCCCTTACTAGAGTGAGTTATCGCCCGAGAATCGACTCAATTAACATCCTAATATCAACACAGATACCTAAACCGTTCAACTTCCTCATCAGTACGTGTTGGCATTGCTTTGATAAGTCTTCCTCTGCGCTTGGGAGCTCGTCTGTTTAGGTTTGGATGCTCTCACTTTTCGATTTTTAGGTTTACTCATAAACTGACCTGATAATATTCCACGAATGACTTCCCCTATCGCCTCAGAAGATAGCGATACTTGCGCATCATTCACATGGGCAAACGAAGCGTTGACGGAATACGCTTATGACCTAACAACTGCGGTGCCATTCATCATTTTTGACAAAAGACCATCTCAGCCCCGTCACCTCTTAAATTAGACAACCCATTAAAAGGAGCAATTTTAGCACCTTAAAACGATTTTAAGCTGCTTTGGCTCTTCCATACTTAAGATGTGTGATTAAGCTATTTTTTACGGTTTTGCTTAATGCCATCACAAGGATTCTCCATACAAGACGCTGCTGAACAGCATACTTAAAAATAGAACGAAGCACATCAAGGTTACGGTTGGCAGCGCCAGCCTAAGTCAACTAAATTCATCAAATCAACGTTGTACATGGTATGAATCAAGGCTACTGACGGGATAGCACACAAACTCTGGCAATAAATGTCTTTTCAAGGCACTCCTTGCTGTCCCTATCGAATCAAATTTCCATGTCGTGCACACCATAAACCATACATGACTCCTTAACCAATTCATCAAATTTATTGCAGGATTATTAGACAAAAAATCCCTTTATACAGAAACCATTTCCAACGTGTTCCAATCTTAGCCGAGTGGTTAACTCGCGCAGCTCAAGAATCTACCTTACCGCCTTTTGACCACTTTTTTCTTAATTCAAAAAGAGTGGCAAGAGTTGAAAATGGCGAGTTGGCTACATGACTGTGGAAAAATCACGACACCCGAAAGTGTGGTCAAAAAATCAACAAAACTGGAAGCGATTTATAACCGGATCCACGAAGTAAGAATACGCTTCAAGCTTCTTAAACGTGAGGAAGAAATTACGAAATTGAAGTCTTTGGTGCAAGCGTATCCAGTTGGATGGTGAGATCAACTAATAGAAAATTGTGAACAGTTGAATCAATATTTTTAATTTTTAGCTCAGCTTAATTTGGGAGCAGAGTTTATCACACCAACTGAACCTAATATCATCTCACGAATGTGGACTCTAACCTTAAGTAAACAACTCGGTACATCTTCAGAAGAAATGAAGCAGTACACGAAAAAAGATAAATACCCAGCCGAAGCAATATCAGGCGAATAAAGGATAAATGCACAACTTAGGTATTCAGAGCGGCACGTTAACAGAGAAAGAACGGTTTATCATCAACGATCACATTGTTCAAACCATCCATATTTTGGAGTAGCTACCGTTCCCACAACATATTCGAAACTTGGCAAAAATTGCGGGAGGCCACCATGAGAAAATTAATGGTAAGTGTAACCTATGGGCTTAACGGGCTCAGAGATGCCTCTTACCACAAAAGTCATGGCCATTGCCGATCTCTTTGAAGCGTTGACCCTGCTCTGTTCGCTTTTTTTTTAAGTTCGAGGGTTTGTAAACGTCTTACTGATGACTATTTACAGCCTGAGCAAATTGATGAAGTAAATATTAACGATTATTTAACGTGATATCGACGTTAAGAGCCTGTTCCTAGTCGTCATAAAGAGAAGAGGCCGATACGCGAACGTTGTTTCTCTCGTCCTTTCTACTTTCTTCGCAAACGTAATCTTCTCGCATCGGCTCAAAACTTGTTACGCCGTCACAATATATAATCCTGACACCTTAACCTAGATTGTCTTCTAGTCTTATGGAGTCGGTAGATTCGAAATCCTTAACGAGCACCTCATGTACCTAAACCGCCTTTACGGTGGAGTCAAAATCGGTCGAATTCACCTAGATATATCTCGGCGGATCTTGTGGGACAAACTGTCATGCGGCCTCCTAAAAACTGCATCGAACATAAAAACAAAACCGGCTTTCTTTTGCGCGAGCTGAGCGGTAATTTGCAATGCATCGATGGTATTACGCGCCATCCAATCGACTTTGGTAACGTGAATAATGTCCCCTTCCCTCGTAAAGCCCAACAACTGGTTTAGCTGTTAAATTTGAACGTCGGACGTTTAGTCTTAGGTACTGACACGGACATAGACAATTTTCATGAAATAAGCCTAGAATAAAACCAAATTTGGCGCCTAGTACTGTTGCCATTATCCGACACAGCATTGAACCATCCAGTTGCAAATTCTGATTAGCAATATAGACGATAATTTTATTTTCCATGCTCACTTAGAGTGCTTTGAGCACTTGTGAGGTAAGACGTGCAATACGGCTGACTTCTACAAACACCAAATTACCTATCCCAACCTTTTTGGTAGAGTCATAGAGCCCGTGCTTTTAGTTTGCTACATATTGGTTGTCTGAAGAGACTCCTAAATATGCGTAGTTCACCATGTTTTCACCTTAAATAAGATTATCTAAGGTAGACAAAAAAGTGAACGGATATAAGAAAGTGCGAACAGAGTCAGACAAAAAGACAGCACCGAAATTCGGTGCTTTTTGAAAATGTGAGAGCTAGCTTACAAAACGTCTCTGAGGTTTTTACGCTCTTCAATTTCTTCTTGTTCCGGGATAGTTCCAGGCAGCGTAATTTTTTTTGGATTTTGCTTAATACTTTGCACCGATCGAACAGACTTAGACGTCTTGGATTTCAAACTGAATACCTGTGGATTAATCGTAAGGTTTTGTCTTACTTCAACCGCAAACTCTTGATTTTCATTTTCAGGTAAATAATTACTCTTAAGGTACTTAATCGACAGGAAATCCTTGTTTCTCTTTAACGTAAATAAGCACTTTGTTAATCGCATTATCGACGTTAAACCAGCCCCAGATGCCATGGTAATTTCTTGATTACCACGAATTTCCTCTTTATTCACATGATGAACAAGCAATAAACTAGCGCCTGATTCACTGGCAAGGCTTTGGAAGACATTTTTGATTAAGCGATCGTGTTTGACTTCCTCACAACGGCCTATTGACTCAGTCACGGTGTCTACTATCACTAAATCGAATTCAGAGAAAATTTGTTTGAGTTGTTCTAAATACTGCTTATGTTCTACTTTTTCTTGTGCAGAGCTGTCGGGCGGGAGCACTATCGGTTCAATGTCCGTTAAAAAATGTAGATTTTTTTTTAGCTCTGACTTAATGGTGGCAGTGCAATTAACCAGCTTTTCTTTCATTCGAGATTGAATCACGCCAGCCCCGTCTTCTGAACTCAGTACCAAGGTTTTAGCCGGTTTGTCGGCCGCGCTCATCCCTAGTAAAGACATTGAAGAAGCGTGTTCCATCGCAATACAAAGTGCAAGGTGAGATTTACCGACATTCGGTGCGGCAATCAACATACCTACATGCCCTTTGAGTAAGCCTTTTATACTGAACTCTAGGCTTTGGCTCGCAGGTGAAGACATCAAGCTATCAAGAGATTGAGTAATCATGATTTACCCTCCCCAATATAAAAGATCTGTATACCATTACCAACATCGCGAAATTGAAGACTAAAATCTTTTTCAATTTGCACGGCATTGGCCAACAAATCTTTTCTTAGATCGCTACGGAAGCTATGGCTGACTTTAGAAGCAATAGACTGAATGTAACTATCGAGCGCCCATTCAAACTTTTTGTTATGTAAAAATTCTGCTTTGTGCGTGGTAATGTATTTTAAGAATGAGCGAACTGACGGTTTACTATAGTTGGTCATTTTGTGTTGTTCTAATCGATAATAGTAACCATGGTCGCGTATCGCTTGTAGCAAGCGCATGTCTGGCACTAAGAATACATGGTTAGTTAGATTCTTACTGTTTTTACGGCCGGTTTTGAATTTACTTCGATCACAATAGAAACGGTAATCTTGCACAAATTCTAAGGGCTTTTTGCCTACAACGTTCTGTTCTTCATCGAGTTCATTAATCACCAAATGAGCCGTTGCCAATTGAGTAATACGACGCTCAATTTGATCGTAGTTCGGACGAGTTGTCGCCATTCCCATTCGGGTTGCTAGCTCATACATACTCATCGATAAAACGGTTGCATCCCGGTCAATAAAAGAGTCGAAACCATCTTGTTGAGTGTCAGAAATATCACCATCAGAAATGGTTTGATATACTTGGGACCAATTTAAACGAGATCCCGCTTCATAAGAAGCATCGTCGAGTTGAATAGTTTGAGCATAGGCCAGCATAGTCTCGAGGATATCGCGATGAGGTTGTAGGAGATAATCTACATGTAGATCAACCCTGAAGCTTTTCCCATAGCTATTAATATTAACACTCTCTAATGGGTGATTTGGATCTGTACCACCACTCTGAGCAATTTGAATCAATTTTGACTGCATCGTTGAAGTCAAACGAGAAGCAGGATGAAAAATAGTTGCTCGAGAGAACAGAATCGATGAGATAAACCGATTTTTTCGGTCTTCTTCATTAATAACCGTCAGGCTAGAGTTGGATGATAACGTCATGATCATTACCTAAGAATGAGATAGTATCATTTTAACAGATAACCTTACTTACATCATCAACTTCGGTAGATGTCTATATTATTTCGGTAAATATCTATAGCTCGTCACATAAATTATGTATAAATATCGGTAAATAACTACTTGTTTCGGTAAATGTTTAGTTACTTCACAATGATCAAACTATGTATTTC
>NZ_JBFRVX010000675.1:0-5514 GCF_041475345.1 Vibrio sp. 10N.222.48.A3
TGAGCTGAGCTCAGCTCAGCTCAGCTGCAAGGAGATTATCAACAATGGTTTATCAATGGGCAGTATTTCGTCATCAGCATCCTATTTTCGGGGGAGGATGTGAACTATTTGTTGTCCTGCTCGCTTTTTTATCAATAGCCTTACCTCTAATATGTGAAGAAAGCTTATTAATACTAGGAATATCTTTAGGACTTGCCATCATCTGCTTTACTCTATTTTTACTTTTTGCCCAAAGTGACAAGATCCGAAGGTCTATGCCTAGCTAGAAAAATGCTATTAAGTCCTTAAAAAACTAGGAGCTCTTCCCTCGTTTGCTTGGGTTTTCAGCATATCTATCTAAGTGACTACTCACCGCCTATTGGGCGATGCTTCTTATTTCGTTAGCCATTGCTCGATAGTATCAAGACTTACGCAGCTTCCATAAGCAGAGACGATTATCCAACCGCCTTTAATTCTAGAAGGCCTTTATCACGGATATTAAGGGCGGCGTTTAAGTCACGATTTATGTCTGTAGTGCCGCCTGATGGACAATCCCACTTGCAAACCGATAAGGGCATTTCTTCCACTTTATGACCGCAACAACAGCACGTTTAGAGCTTGCGTCCCACTGATTTAGTTTAACTAGATATTTGCCTTGCTCTTTTAGTTTGTACTCCAACTTAAAGACAAAACTATGCCATGAGGCGTCCGCTATGTGTTTCGCCAGTTTGCGGCTTTTCATCATGTTTGTTGATTTCAATGTCTCAATTATCACCGCTTGGTTTTCGTCAACGAGAGTTCGAGAAAGCTTATGTTGAAAATCAGCACGAGCGTTAGCCACTTTTTCGTGGCATTTGGCAACGAGCAATCTAGTTTTTGCTCGATTGGCACTGCCTTTTGCTTTTCTAGATAGCTGACGCTGCTTTCGTCTGAGATTCTTCTCAGCACGTTTTACAAATCTTGGGTTAGCTGTCTTTCTACCGTTCGATTCAATAGCAAAATGAAATAGACCTAGATCAATACCAGTTACCTTGCTTAACGTAATGCTCTTAACCTTGCCTACAATCTCACGGTGATTATTCGCCTCTACAGGCTTTATTTTCGGGAGTTTGATGCACCATCAAAGACTTTTACACCAACACAGTGATAGCTCGATTGCTTACCGTGTCTACGTTTGAATGTGGGTACTTGGCTTTCAACTTCGGATTAAAGAAGTTATCAAAGGCTTGGTGACGATTGAGTACAGATTGCTGCAAGACGGTTGAATCATCTTGCTTCAACCAGTGGTATTTACGCGATTTCTTGGCAACTGCAAGTAGTGGCTTGATGTCCTTTTTAGGATTCAGTAAGTTTTGAAAAAATCACCACTCCAAGACAAAGTTGCTTGGTAGTTACAATACGCATAATCGCCTGGTGCTCACAAAGAGCAAAAGCGTTGCTCGTATAACAAACCCGAACCGATTGAATGCCGAAAACGACTGGAATATCGAAACAAAATTCAGACCTATTGATGGCCTTACCTTATGAGGGTTTGATGCCGTCGCGCATCAGCCGACCTTAATCGTTATACAGACAAGAGAGTAAACCTTTGGCCGACGCGCGATGCTCGGAGGTTGTTTCTGTCGTCTTTTCCGTTTTCTTCGCATAGGCGTCGTCTTCTCGCATTTGTTTAATGGTGGTAGCACAGTCACACACTCTGATACTCACCCCTCCCCCCGGTGCCTTTAGTATTAAGAAGTCGATTGAATTCACCCAAATCACGTGCCTGGATATGTCAGAGGAAACCGTAGAACGTATTTTCATGTGACCCTCTAAACGCCAAAACGCACATCAAAACAAAACCCTGAGCACTTAAACGTCCCCTCCTCCGTTTGCACGAATCGCAACGCTGGAAACACAGACCCGTAAGTGGTGTACAGAATAATGTGATCCGCTCGCTCGTGAAGAAACCATTCACCAAAGCCAGCGCCATTTAATTCAATGAAAAAGTCACGGATTTCATGGAAAGCAAAACGACGCGACACCAATTGCGGAAACTGCTGCTTGATAGCTTCAACGAACCCTTGGCCTTTTAACGACGCGATATCAGCCTGCTGCTCTGGCGACTGACGACGACTGAACATTTTCAAACGCTGGATTTTGGAAACCCAATCAGACTTTCTTTTCGCCTCATCACGACACTTTTTGACTTGAGAGCGCAACTTCAATACCGCCAAAGATCTAGAGACATCATTTTTTGGTGAGCTTTCGTGCCCAGCGGCGAAACGCTGGTCGCTGAACTTTGATTTAGAGAGAGTTAGGCTTGAGTGTCGTTGTACCATGAGGAGTTTCCTTTCTGTTTGAGTATCACTTTTATGGAGCCGCTTGGCTGTCCGGCAAACGTTCTTGGTTCTCAAGGACAAGGGCGCGAAGCGTTCATATACCCTTGTCATTGGGGTTCAGAACGATCACGGTTAACAGCCTGTGAGCCCATCAAATGATGTGAGTCGAAAGGGAAATAGGCACATAAGACAATAAGCCTTTACTCGAACTTAATTAAAGTCAGTGAAAGGAGTGAGGAAGCGCAAGCGTTCTGGCCACGCCTTCGAAATAGGACGTTCTTCATCTCAAAGCCAGCCTCAGACAATTCTAGAGGGGTGATGAGGCTACCTTTTGCTCCGGTAAAGTGATTAGCTAAACAAACGAGGTCTTCCACGATCACCTTGCTTGGTCCGTTGCCATTGTTGGATCACTTTTTCATCAATCCAAAATGTCAGCCGACCCACGATTGCAGGGGTTGGGGTGTAGATTTAACCACACTGTATTTACATTAATATCAAATTTCTCTTTTACAGGGGTCCTGTCACCCCCAAAATACAGGCTAAAAATAACAATAATCTAAACTTTCTTATCTTGCTATCGCTTCAATTAATGCCAACCCACCACCTAATCGCAAAATTTTTGATTTAAAAGACTAGTAAAATCAAAGAAATGTCATTCTCAATACTCGATTGGACTCACTTGTAAGGAAAACATAATTGATAGTTAATTTATTAGTATTCGGTCTGCATTAAGAGTTAGGTGGAGCCTCGTTTAACTGATTTTAATCAAAGGTAGTAATATATGTACACAAGGACAAGAATACTGTTCTATTTGAGTTGTTTTTTTCTCTCCTTTAATGCTAGAGCGATCGATTTATCAAATAGTTACGTGACATTTTATGAGGGACCACAATTGAGTGATCAAGCATTTCTCTACCCTATACTTAGAGAGAAAGATACTCGGGAGCTCACCTATCTTGATGACCTCATTTTAGATTCTCTGAGAGGTGGGAAGTTGGGTTATCAATATTTTGATTCCGGTGGAACGAGCGCAACTTGTCAGGGGTCCAGAGGTGGTTTCATACCAATAGGCAAGAAAACCACCGTAAGAAATCTTAGAGTCCCGTCTTGCTACAACAGCTTAATCATGCGTACGCGCTTATGTCTTTATGACAAGGACAACAAGTATATTGGAGGAAATTGTACAGACTCTTACTATGGCCATACTTTTAATCCTTTAACAGAGAAGCCTAGTGACTATAGGTACAAGAAAAATGGGACGTTTGAGGGATGTGAGTTGAACCCGGTAAAAGTAAAGCTAAGTGACATCTATGAGGATTCGGCTTTAGCCCCTGAGGCAATACATACGTACTTTCCTATTGGAACTTGTCGCGCGGTGCATTTAGAAAGTCCTGACTATAAAAGTTTTACCTCGATTCTCTCTCAGATGCATCCTAAAATATATAAGCGCTTAGGACCTAAGTGCACAGTTCTAGAAACTGAACCAGTGTCTCTAGCCCATACTAATGGGACAGTTATTCATCCTAGTATCAAACCTACAAAAGTAGGTTGCTTATAATTTTTTGCTATGTGTAGTGGTCAACTGAAATTGGCCACGGTTTTAGAGGGTACCCAAGACAATCTCTCTGATTCATTAGGTGTGAGGCCACCATTATAGTGATGTGGCCTCAATTGGCTGTAATAGCCAATGATGTATTGGATAATTTATTGTTGAGCCTCAGAAAAGCTACGATAACCTACTGTTGGGATCCACTCCGTCTTTAAGCTTCTAAAGAAACGTTCCATTGGAGCATTCTCCCAGCAATTTCCTCGTCGAGATAAACTTTGTTTTATCTGAAAACGCCACAGTAACTGACGATATTTTCTACTCATCTAGTGACTATCTTGCTCGCTGTGGAATGTAGCCCCTTTAGGCTTTCCTATACTGATGTCTCGGTAATTGACAGCTAATCGAACCAAGCGTTTTCATTAGCTTTGTTGCTAGATAACGGCTCAGAGCTACGCCTTGATTTATCACCAGATCAGCAATAGTTCTCGCTCCCGAAGAGCCATTGCTTACCGCTGCGGTCCTCACCTCGCTTGCGGTCACCCCCTCATAAATTCCGTTGTGGAAGGTCATTAATGGCGACGGCAACATACAGCGATAACACTTCATACGATGTAAGCGATTCCTTGACGTGGACGTCGAATGAGCTGAGCACGGCAACGATGACACCTACTGGCTGGTTGTCAGGGGTTGCGGTTGGCAGCACGACAGTCACGACAGCTGAAGATGGAGGCATCACCACTCACACAATCGACGTGAATGTGTTCACATGTAGAGTTACTGGATCTTCATGTCTTGAGAGCTTCGATACTGGGAGTAGGAAGATGTTTATCAACTCACCATCAAAAATATTCCTAAATAGCCTCGGCGGAGAAAATATTGGTTTTACAAAAAAAAGGAGTTAAAAGGGTTATTTAATACATACGGTAATATGTTTATCGTGCGAGTCTAGGCGCTCAGGATAAATTACTGGTCAGGGACGAATCGAGGTCCTGGTTTGAGTGTAAGACTCAAAAATGGCAGCGAAGGAACCAGTATGCCAGACAACGAGTTTTACGCCCCCTGCGTCTCAGACCCTTCACGGTTGAACCCTCGCGCTTGTGATTCTAGCCCTAAACCACCGACTAAAGTAGGGGGTTCTTTGTATAGTTTTGATGTCTTCCCAACCTCGCCCCTTTTTTCATCCCAGTCTTCATAGCAACTAGAATCAATAGCTCTAGGGTGACCACGTTCCAAGAAAGCGGCGCAATCTCGCGTCATAAGCACCGCCTCCAGCTCCCCGTATTTGTTTGAGTAAGATCGGGAGCACTTATCTCTACGCACGTTTTTGTCTTGAATGAGACCTCGACTTGCTTTGCTCTGAGGCTGATACAAGTATAATCCGGACAAATGAGCCAACCTAAATGTTCAGGCGTCCTAAGTGAGACTTTCGGAGTTTTTCCTGGCGTTTTGCTTTTAGTTGGCGAACCCACGTAGACTTACCCACATCCATGAATTGGGCTGCTTCAATGACCGATTCAAAAAATTAAATTTTTATTTAATTACCTATAATTAAATAATTAAACCATAGAAAAAACTTTAACATTCCATTCAATTTATTTGGGAAGATAACTCCTTTAAAACCTAAAACATTGGTTTCGCTCTCCAGTTAAATAGAGGGGGAATCTG
>NZ_JBFRVX010000676.1:0-1503 GCF_041475345.1 Vibrio sp. 10N.222.48.A3
GGTATCACTATTAGGTGCAAAAACAACCACATCGAATATTGAATATTACCAATCGTCACAATATGTAGTTTCAGTAGGTGTTGATTACAAGTTCTAAGGTCTAACTGAGCTTTTCACTGCTTGTAACCAGTAAAAAAATCCTATAATTTGAGGCACATTAACGAGGAGAACACTCTTCAACAACCAGCAATAACAGGAAGTTATGGTGGAAAGTTTTAGTACTCAGTTGCCCATATTTTGGTTTAAAACTTTAGATTCAGCGATCCAAGCTAGAATTGGAGACAGCAGTGACATCTGGTCAGGGGCAGAGGTATATGAACAACTTTGCTCCGCCGAAACGATTTCGGCCCATCAGCTTCAAACCGGGATCACCAATATCTACCAACGTTTTGATCATGAACTGATCGACTTGTTTGATGAATCAGCCCGTTACTTTGATGAGCTTGAAATGGGCGCTCCGGTCATGGCCATGCTAACCGCCCCCAATATCTCCAGCTTTTGTGAACTACTGAGTCGATATTCAATTCATATACACCCACTATTGAAGATATTCAGTCGTGAAACCGATAACGGTGAACTGGAACTTTGGACAGTGACACCCGAATACATTGATGAGTCAACGCTAATGACACACATTAGCTTGGGGCTCTATTTCAGTATTATTCTCAAGCTCATTCGAAAGTACCTCAATGCGCCCAAGCAAAAACTTACCATTCATATCAACAAGAGCACCATTGGCGATGAGTTCTTGGCTATCTTCGAGCGCGTATTCAATATAGAAATGAAAGAAGGTTACCCTGCCCGATATCTCCTTTTCTCTAACGAACTGGCACAGAGAAAGCCTCGCCAATTCCAACCTGATTTTCATGCAGAGTTAGTACGAATTGCTGACCAACAGATGGAAAAGGTGTTAAAAACCAACTTAATCTACAAAGTGAATGAAACGTTCAAGGTGCTTGCAGTGAAAGACACAAACCTAGATAGCGTAGCAAGCAACCTGCACATAAGCCCTCGAACCTTGAACCGTAAACTTAAACAAGAAAGTGTGAGTTTCCGTCGTTTGTTTGATAAGTATCGACTTGAACTGAGCCTGACCTTACTTAACCAAAACGACGGTAATATTACTTATGTCGCTCACGAACTTGGCTTCTCAGATTCGAGCGCATTCAGCCGAGCATTCAAAAATTGGACTGGGCACTCTCCTACCGAACTAAAATCGTAAGGTCACTTTCCGGCGAGTTATACGCTTCAGCGGAAGCTTCTTCTCGACGGCATTCTTATGTGTCAGGCCAATCGAAGTCGATCCAAATACAAAAAGGATTGGTATCTCTACCAATCCTCTTTAGGGGGGGTTCGGTTTTCTACCTTATGACAGGCAGGTAACGCGATTACTCGTAATCAGTCGCGTACGTGTCTTCGTATGTGTGCGAGTAGAATTCGAATAGGTTGCCAAACGGGTCTTCTAGATAAACCATTTGCGCTTGTTTTAGTTCGTCTTCTGGG
>NZ_JBFRVX010000677.1:0-1480 GCF_041475345.1 Vibrio sp. 10N.222.48.A3
GTTTGTTCTGCAATATCACCTATAACGTCCAATACCTTAACAATATTGTTTACGTCGTTATCTAGGTTAGCGACAGCTTCACTGGCTGTACCTAATTGTCCTGCTAGGCCTTGAATGTTATCTACTGTGTTGTGGATTAGGAGCTGAGTATGTTGGCTTTGTTTGTCTGCCTCGTCGGTGTTACGAGCTGTATCGCCAGCTGAATCGGCAACATTATTTGCTGAAGACGCCATCTCAGTCATTGCTGTTGCGATCATTTCAGTTGATTGTTGCTGAGTTTCAGTAAGTTGAGCGATAGAACCTGCACGATCTTCCACGCGCTGTAATTCGCCTCTTAACGCTAGCATTGAAGAGTTAAGGTTTGATACTAACTCTGCCAGTGATTGACTCATTTGTTGTACAGCGTGATAGATACTGCCTTGCTCAGCTTGAGTCTCAAACGATGTTTGAATTTTTCCTTCTGCGACAGCTTGTACTGCTTCTCTTACGTCTTTGGGTTCACCGCCAAGTAGCGATAGCATACGTTTAATTGAGATAATCAAGCTTGAAAGAATGACACCAGCAATAGCCAAACATAAAATCAGTTGCCATTGTGCTGTTGACCAAAACCTTGCGTTGACTTCATTGAAGCCGATACCTGTACCTACAACCCAACCCCAATGAGGTGTTTTTTCTGCGATGGACAGTTTTTCCTCAATGCTTCCGTCGGGGAGTTTTTGTGTCCAGGTGTACTCGACTATTTGTCCTGTTCTATTGCCAAGTGCTCGCTGAATAAGTTGGCCAACGCTATTTCCATCGCCATCTTTAAAATCATTAAAGCTGGTTCCGTGTAGTTGCGGATCTAAAGGTGTTGCGACAAAAGTCATATCTTCATCAGCAACATATACATATTCATTGTCTTTATAGATATTGTTGCGCAGTAGGCGAGTGGCAAGCTGTTTGGCTTGTTGTTCTTCTAGAGTGCCATCAATAGCCATTTTTTCGACTTCAGTAAGAATGCTGTATGCACTTTTAAATAGCTCCGTCACACGAGCTTTGTTGTCTATGTTGCTAGCAACTCTTAAGGTCCATAAACCTGTAGCCGTAAGTGCGAGCAAGGCAATCAAAATGATGCCTGATAATAAATAAGCTTGCGTTTTTAATTTCATATTTCCCCGTGCAGCGATCTAATAATAAGTATGGTGTATCATTCACGAATCTTAAGCTAAGTCGTGTAGTGCAGGTATCAGAAAGGTATCAAAACATGATGAAGATTAAATTTACGAAGAAAAAAAAGTCCCCAAAAGAACATTTTTCGCTGTCAAATGAATAAACAGAGGTAAGAGCAATTACTCTATTGAGGGTGGCGAATGTAGTCTATTTACTCGAAGATCAAGATTTAATGTTGAACTGATGTGTTATTGAATTGCGTTACTTTTATTCAAACGAAAAAAAGCCAAGTCTCTCGACTTGGCTTTCTTGAATGTGGCTCCCCTTGCAA
>NZ_JBFRVX010000678.1:0-1420 GCF_041475345.1 Vibrio sp. 10N.222.48.A3
ATAACAGGAACACGAATGTCGCCTGGATCTTTATCTTTCAGCTCAGCAACGAACGTTTCAGAACGAATGACATCAAGAGTAGTAATACCGAATAAACGACGCTTGTCGTAAACGCCCGCTTTCTTAAGTACTTCAGCAGCGATTGGCACTGTTGTATTTACTGGGTTAGTAATGATACCAACACAAGCAGTAGGACAAGTAACGGCAATTTTTTCAGCTAGAGACTTAACAATGCCAGCGTTCACATTGAAAAGATCCGCACGATCCATACCAGGTTTACGAGCAACACCCGCAGAAATAAGCACAACATCCGCACCTTCAAGTGCTGGAGTTGGATCTTCACCCGCGTAACCTTTGATCGAAACAGGCGTTGGGATATGGCTAAGATCGGCAGCAACCCCCGGGGTTACCGGAGCGATGTCGTAAAGTGCAAGATCTGAACCAGCAGGCAGGCGGTTCTTTAGTAGTAGGGCTAGGGCTTGACCGATGCCACCAGCGGCACCAATAACAGCTACTTTCATTGTTATTCTCCTTGAGAGCTTTCTCTTATAGATTCTTTGTAGGGTAATTCTTGAGCTAAATTTAAGTTAAAAAACTATATTAATCACAAAGTGATTACAATCAATTAACGCTAGCTTTGCGACTTCGCGCAAGTCAATAAAACCGTGCTACACAGCAAGTTCGCATTATGGCGATAATCATTTGAAATGACAAAACAACTCGTCTTAAATAACACATTATCCTATTAAATTTTTACAGTGATATGACTAACAAATTACCGTGATATTTTGGCGAGAACTGAATATGTATGCGAGAATATGCAAACATCTTTGTTAATGAATAAGAATGACATATGCGCAATACAGAAAAACAAGACAACTTAGTTCGAGCTTTTAAATCACTACTAAAAGAAGAACGTTTTGGTTCGCAAGGCGAGATTGTCGATGCTCTGAAGCATGAAGGCTTTGAAAGTATCAACCAATCTAAAGTTTCGCGTATGTTAACTAAGTTTGGCGCCGTGCGAACACGCAATGCAAAAATGGAGATGGTTTATTGTCTTCCTGCTGAACTTGGTGTTCCGACGGTTTCGAGCTCTTTAAGAGAGTTAGTGTTAGATATTGATCACAACAATGCATTGGTTGTGATACACACTGGCCCTGGTGCCGCGCAGCTTATTGCTCGCTTATTAGATTCATTAGGTAAGTCAGAAGGCATACTGGGGGTAGTTGCTGGAGATGATACTATCTTCATTACTCCAACCTTATCAGTTACCACTAAGCAACTGTTCGATTCTGTATGCGAACTGTTTGAATACGCAGGATAATTGCTCACAGTTTCATAACTATCAGCCATTACTATTGGATCACAAACACCTATTTAGTTCGTGATCCAAATCACATCCTAAGATATCTATCCCGCC
>NZ_JBFRVX010000679.1:0-2390 GCF_041475345.1 Vibrio sp. 10N.222.48.A3
TCGTTATCTGACTTGAAACCACTGTCTCGCTCGCTGTTTTCACTATCAACATGCTGCAACGGTTTTCCGCAATTTTAAACTCGTTTTCACAGCTCATCCTATCCAATAACCATGCATGGTGATAAATCACAGGGAAGGCATCAAAGTCATTCTTATCGTGCAATGCGGTTAGTATAGTGACTGCTTTTTGATATTGGTTAGCTTCCATCGCGATGTGAGCTGCGATAAGTGCTAAGTCAGTTTGAAGCCCTGATCTTGCCTCGGTAGGGATCTTCGAAATTAAGTAATTGACGTGACCCAAATTCGCTTGCTTATCGATGCCATCTGAGGCGCAATAGAGCAAGAATCGTATATGACTTAGCTTCATATATAGGTTGTCTCGAAAGGTGTCCTTATTGATTTGCACATGGTTTTGGTAGTGGAATAGCGCTGTTTTAGTATCATTAACCGATAAGCATAGATTTGCGATTGCAAGCTCTCTCTCAGAGTTACCTGGTGTTAGTTTACTCGCTAACTTGAAGTGAGCAATGGCTGCCGGAACCTTATTGCTGATCAGGTTTACTTGAGCTGCTTGGTCTCGATACAAAATGCAGGTTGGCGCAGAATTGATCAAACTTTCAATCATCGACTGTGCTTCGCTAAGCTGCCCCAAATTCGCAAGGCTGTTTGCTAATCCTGCTTGAGCCCAATCAAAACTGCCTTCATCTATCGCTTTCCGATAGACATTCTTGGCTTCCTCGTAGAGCTCTAGTTTTGATAGAAAGCTCCCTCGAAATTGCTGGATTGTTGCGAAGTATTCGGGATGAAACGCGGCAAGCCCTTCGCAATGCTCTAGGCCCGCTTGATAGTTATTCTCTCTCTCAGCCTTATAAATGTCTTGTAAAATCAGCTTCTTCCTTAAGGAACTGGTGATGCGCTGTTTTAGAGTTTCGCGGTTAAACGGTTTTAACAAATAGTTATCAGGTCGTAGTTCAAGGATAGGGCGTATCGATAGAGCTGAATTTTCACCTGTAACAAGAATAAATATTCCGTCATCTTTTAATCTGTTGGCTTGCTTCAATTCTTCAAATAGCTGTTTGCCGTTGATCGTGTTACCAAAGTTGTAATCACAAATGATGACATCAAAAGTTGTGTCATTCGTGATGGTCATTGCAACACGAGGTGATTTCGCAATGGCAATCAAACGTTCTGAAAAACCAATATGAACCAGCATGTTACGAATAGTTGATAACACTATCGTTGAGTCATCAATGATAAGTGCATTTAGTTGGGTTAATTTCATGCTTACTTTAAATTATTTACTGACGTGAATTACGTAGCTATTGCGGATTGTCTTGATGTCTTGCACGACCGACAAAACAAGAAGCGTTAGGTTTCTACGAAGTTGATATAAGCCTTCGCTAGAATTGGATTCTTTTTTTGCGAATATTTTTATCTAATAGGAGTTAAAAATATTGGCTAATTTGATTCTGAGATGAACTCGAATAAGGAAGGTCATTCATTATATTCAGTACCAAAATGGCGCGTATTTTATGACGGCTTTTTACCCGATAGGTAACACTCTTTTGCTAATTGTTTTTATGGAGAGGATTAAATTTATTTGTGGGGTTTTTCGAGTTCAAATCAAAGATAAAACAATGGCTTGGGGTGTGTTTGTTGGCTGGTTTTTCACGTGAAGGATAAGCCGCCGTTAGTATTTTATGGGCGGCTTATAGGTTTTCTAAATGATGTTTGTTAAATCAACTTGGTTTGAAGCAAGCAGATTGTTGGAGGGCTTTATCAATAGATGAAACAAGTTGTTCGATGTGCTCAGCCTTGCTAATGAAAGGAGGCATCATATAAATCAACTTACCAAACGGACGTATCCAAACGCCTTGTTCAACAAAGTGAGCTTGGATGGTTTCCATATCGACAGGTGTGTGGGTTTCAACGACGCCAATAGCGCCCAACCAGCGAACATCTTTGACAAGAGCATGCTTGAGTAGAGGCGGTAGTAACTCAGAAAAGAGTTGTTCAATCTGATGAGTCTGATTTTGCCAATGACCTTGCTCTATGATGGACAAACTTGCCGCACCTACTGCACAAGCTAAAGGGTTGCCCATGAAGGTTGGCCCGTGCATAAAGCACCCGGCTTCACCGCCACATACCGTGTCGGCGACATCTTTACTCGCAAGCGTCGCTGACAGCGTCATGTAGCCACCAGTTAAAGCCTTCCCTACGCATAAGATATCAGGTTGAACATCGGCATGTTCGCAAGCAAACAATTTCCCTGTACGGCCAAAGCCGGTCGCAATCTCATCCAAAATAAGTAATACGTTGAATTCATCACACCTTCAATAAAATAAATAAATACGACAGATATCGAACGCGGATTTAAACAGATGGTATCC
>NZ_JBFRVX010000680.1:0-4654 GCF_041475345.1 Vibrio sp. 10N.222.48.A3
AACATAAACGCGTAAGTAAGAACCGCGTAAGTATTACCTATGACGTTGAGACTAATGGCGCTGTAGAAACCAAAGAGCTCCCTTTTGTTGTTGGGGTTATTGGTGACTACTCAGGCCATAAGCAAGACAAAGAAGAAGTAGAAGACCGTACTTTCTACAACGTTGATAAAGACAACTTCGATACTGTAATGAAGCGCGTTGGCCCTGAGTTATCCCTAAAAGTAGACAACGTACTTGCAGGTGATGACAGCCAGTTTGAAGCAAGCCTTAAATTTGACTCGATGAAAGATTTCGAACCTGAAGCAATTATCGAGCAAGTTGAACCGCTAAAAAAACTAGTTGAAACCCGTAACCAACTGAAAGTGCTTCTTTCTAAAGCCGATCGTTCTCGCGACCTAGAAAAACTGCTTAAAGAAGTTCTACAAAGTGCAGACACGATTAATGCGCTTTCTGATGAGCTAGGTATAAAAGAAGAAGGAGCTGAGTAATGAGTACTGAAACAGAGAATCAAGCGCAAGCAGAAGCGACAGAAGGCTCACTCAGCTTTCTAGACCGAGCGATTGAAGCAACCACTCAAACTCCGGCAGATACAACGAAAGAACTGTTTTCTGTACTTACAGAGCAAGCACTTTCTGGAACAGTAACGTGGGATAAAAACGTTACTAAGACGATTGAGAATGCAATCTCTGAGATAGATAAGAAACTATCTCAACAGTTATCTGAAGTCATGCAGCAGAAAGACTTGCAGAAACTTGAAGGCTCTTGGCGTGGTCTACAAAAGCTTGTTAAAGAGAGTGAACTTGGCCGTGATCTAAAGATTAAAATGGTTGATTTCACACAAGAAGAGCTGCTTGACCAATTTGAAGACGCACCAGCAATTGACCGAAGCCCATTATTCAATGCGGTTTATCAAGGTGAGTTTGGTACTGCTGGTGGTCAGCCTTACGGTACTTTCATTGGTGATTACGAGTTTAGCGCAAAAGATGAAGACGTTGCTCTACTTCGCTACATGGGTGAAGTTGCTGCAGCATGTCATGCACCGTTCATTGCCGCTGCAAATGCTGAAATGTTCGAGTTCAACAGCTTCCAAACTTTCTCTGAAGGCAAACCTGTAGCAGCAGGCTTCGACTCTCCTGCATACGCAGCATGGAATTCATTCCGTGAAAGTGACGATGCACGTTACGTAACACTAACGCTGCCTCGCACTCTTGCTCGTCTACCGTATGGTGATAAAGGTCTAAGTACTGATGTATTCGCATACGAAGAGCTTGCAACCGATATGGATGGCAGTCCAAAGCCAACCAGCAATGACCAATTAGTTTGGTCGAATGCTGCATATGAACTGGGTCTTAAAATGACTCAAGCATATACTGCTTCGGGTTGGTGTACATCTATCCGTGGACTTGATAACGGTGGTAAAGTAGAAAACCTACCTAACTTAACCTACAAGTCTGAAGCTGGCGATCTACTTCAGCAGTGTCCAACAGAAGTGAATCTAACTGACGAGCGCGAGAAAGAGCTTTCAGACCTTGGTTTCCTTCCTTTGGTTCATTATAAAAGTTCTAACTACGCTGTGTTCATCGGTGGCCAAACAACTCAGAAACCTAAAACATTTACAGACCCAGACGCAACAGCGAATGCTGCTATCTCTGCTCGCCTACCTTACATTATGGCAAGTAGCCGTATCGCCCACTACCTGAAAGTAATGGGTCGAGACAAGCTAGGTTCAAACCTTGAAGCTCCTGATATCAAACGAGAGCTACAACTATGGATCGACCAATACACCAACGCCGGTGCTATTGGTAATGAGCAACGCGCAAAAACCCCTCTTTGTGAATCTCGCATCGAAGTGGTTGAGCAACCTGGTAAGCCAGGTGCCTACTCAGCTGTGGCTCACCTAAGACCTTGGTTACAACTTGAAGAGCTGACAACCTCAGTTCGAATGGTTGCTAAGATTCCTGGTTAATAGGGATTTGGCCGGAGTAATCCGGCCAAAATTTTTTATGAAGTTAGATACGGAATGGCAAAACAAATTTAACCAACTAGATAATACAGATAATACCTTTATAAAAGAGGCTTTATCTCTATTATCTGAGCTAGACCAACACTCTTTACGCTCTAAATCCTCATTGATTTCATTGATATCCACACTAATATCGAAGATTGATACTGCACTCAGTTTACAGCTCGATGCAATAATTCATGAGCCTGATTTTCAAAAGTTAGAACGCAACTGGTTAAGTCTTCAGCAACTTGTATCTTTGCCCATAAGCTACCAAAGAGCTCATGTAAAATTACTCGATATGAATTGGACTGAGATATCCAGCGATGTCAATCAAGCGTACTCAACAAAATCCAGCGATTTGTATAACAAGATAGGTAATAGCGAGCTAAATACTTTAGGGGGTCACCCCTTTGGATGCATCACATTTAGCCACCCTATCTCGATGGACATCGATTTTGATGCCAATTATGACGACCTATTTACCGTAGAACTGTTAGGTAAATTAGGAGAAGCGACGCTTTGCCCGATGCTTTTCTCTCCAGTACCAACGTTTTTTGGTGAAAATGGTGCAGACTGGCTCTCTGATATAACGCGAATCAATAAAATTCTATCCGGTCCTGATTTCAAAGCATGGCAAGACCTACGCAGTAAACCAAGTTCACGCTTTATTGGCATGGCGCTACCTCAGGTTCGTCTTCGTGATGCATACAAAAATCGACGAGTCGGCTTTGTTTATAATGAACAAGGCAAAGGCTCATGGGGCTTAGCCAATATGGTACTAGCTACTACAATCATGCGGGAATTTCATCGTGTGAACTGGTTCGGTTTTCTGAAGTCTCGCTGGAATGACAAGCTGCAAGGCTCTGTTATTAACCTCCCTGCGAGCCACTATTTTGACAGCCACCTGCAAAAGCCAGTAGCGGATGTTAGCTTATTCGGGCAACTGTCTAATTTTTACGCGCAAAGTGGCTTTATTCCATTAACCAAAAGCCCTTTAACCGATAAGTTTTACTTCAATGGCAATAACTCTATTTGGCAGTGTGGACAGAACGATAATGACAAAGTGTTAACTCAGATTCAGACTACGCTAATGTCTTGCAGAATTGCCCATTATCTAAAAGTGCAAGTGCGTGAGATGGTCGGCAGTTTCAACAGTGCCAACGAATGTGAGCTATTTTTAACAAACTGGATCGAAAAATTTTCCAGCAATGTCTCATTTGCAAATGAAGAAACCTTGTCCAAATATCCATTGAGCTTTGCCAAAGTTAGTGTCAGGGAATCTCATTCTCAAGCTGGCAGTTTTGCCTGCACTCTGCGTATCGTTCCTCAATACCAATTTGATTACTTTAGTGGCGAGGTTGTGCTGACTACCGATCTAAACGAGGTAGCATCATGAGTTTTTGGAAAACCTTTATCAGCGATGCAAAGCCCTATCAGGACGCCGAGATTGAAGATATTAAGTTCCACCTAACCAAGCTCTTAGAGGCAGAGGCTTCATTAACAGAAATTGATAATAGGCTCGTTGAAGTAAACCGCTCGAACTTTAAATTTGGTATCGAAGATGTTCATTTGCTCAGTGCAACTTTAGAAAACACTCAGATCACTTTACGTATCGAGGCTTGGATAAAAAGCTTCGAGCCACGATTACACGACATATCTGTTGAGCTCGAGCAGCGTAAAGAAGGTGACAATTCACTATCGTTCAACATCATAGCTAAAGTGAAGACCAATAATGGTGAACGAGACCTAATCTTTGATTCAAGAATCGCACTAAGCGATTTAACTACATCTATAGAAGAAGATAGCTATGACTGAACCCATTATGCGTTACTTCGAGCAAGAACTGGCCTTTGTGCGCCGTTCGTTAGGTCAGTTCGGTCAGGAATACCCTACTCATGCCGAAAACCTCAATATCCATCAAGGTAAGATCGAAGACCCTAGCATGGCTCGCTTACTCGACGGTGTAGCACTATTGAACGCAAAGGTCGAAAAGAAACTATCTGAACAGTTGCCTGAAGTTATCGAAGGTATTTTGAGTGTTCTCTACCCTTCTTATATTCAAACTGTTCCTAGTGTTGCTTATCTTGAACTTCATACTGAAGACGGTCCTATTGAATCAAGCAGCTTGCCTAAAGGCTCACTTTTTTCAAGTACAAACACGAAAAACGAGTGCCTATTTAAGACCGTTGACGAACTCAATATAGCACCATTTAATTTAAGCAATGCCAGAGCATTGAGTGCGCCGTTTAGTTTCAACAGACCTTCAACAGCTAACCAAAGCTCCGCGGTTGTTCAGATATCTCTGAGTACTGGTGATCCGGATGTTTATTTCAGCCATTTAGAATTAGGTGATCTCGATTTCTTCGTCAAAGGCTTCGAAAATAATGCTGACTCTCTCGTCGATTTGCTTCTCAACAATACCTTGTCGATTTCCATTTCCGATTCCGAGTGTGCCCAACACTCGACCGTTGATAACCTTCAACTAAAAAATCGAATTAGTGATCTCGAGTTTAAGTTCTTGCCTGAACACGGAAATCAATTCACCGGTTATCAACTGATCAATGAATTCTTCTTTTTCAAAGAGAAGCGACAGTTCTTTAGACTAAAAAACTTTGCTGAACACGCGAACAAATTTGACGAGTCTGAAAT
>NZ_JBFRVX010000681.1:0-2878 GCF_041475345.1 Vibrio sp. 10N.222.48.A3
CATCACTTGCTTCGAGCTGATGAAGTCGAAAAGCACGCTTCTATCGTCGGCGAGCAAATATTCGCTTCCCGTAATTAAAGACGAGTTAAATGCTTCTTCTTTATAGAATTCTTCGTTGTCTGCTTTCCATGATTCATGGAATTTCAGCACGACTTTTCTAAGCGATGCAATTTGAGCTTCATCGAAATAATTTCTGATAACAAAGTAACCATGTTCGTCGTAACGGTCACTTAATTGTTGGCTGTTTTCTACCACTGATTACCTTCGTTCATTCTTTGCTGTGTAATAACCACAGATTTCTTGGGCGCATAATGCCAGACAGTCGCCATTCAACCAAGTAACGAGTGCTCCATAACGAGGCGCGGTAGAGCTGAAAGGCATAGAGTTGCTGGATATATAGGCTGTCGAACGATTCAATTTACAGTCACATTATTAGCTCACTGCCACATTACCAATACCGCTGCGATAGAAAGCAAAACGAGCGCAAGAATGTCTTTGCGCGCGATGCTTTGCCCTAACCAGAAATAGGATATCAACACCATGAAGATCACTTCGACTTGCCCGAGTGTCTTTACGTACGGCACGGCTTGAAGCGACATCGCGCTAAACCAACCCAGAGAACCGATAACACTCGCTAAGCTTGTCATGATGACCAGTTTAGATTTCTTGAATATCTGGCGCAGCGTGTCGCGCTCTCTGAAAAAGAGATACGTACAGATAATGCATGTCTGAAGAGTTATCACCAAAAACAGCACCCAAGCAGCGCTATGAGGGAAGGGCAGCCCTATGCTCAAGCTTGCTTCACGTACCCAAAGAGACGTTAAAGCAAAAGCGGTACTACACGCCATACCTAGTAAGAACACTTTCGGAGACAAGCTTCGCCAACCAGAAGAACTACTCATGATTAGTACGCCTAACGTGCCAATAAGCACGCCAATCCAACCTGTTAATGTTAAAGCAGTTCCAAAAAACAATACGGATAACACAGCAGATACGGGGGCTTCACACTTGGCTAAGCCTGCTCCTATCGCATAGTTTTCGAGCTTAAATAACATCACCATTAAGCCCGTCGCGAGGATCTGCATAATGGCTGCTGCAATAATGTAGAAAACAAACTCACCCGAAAAATCAGGTGTGGATACTGGCTTCCATTGATAGAGGGCGCACAGATAAATTAAGGCGATTGGGCCTGCCCAGATAAAACGCGCCAGCGTCACACCAGCAACACTCATGGTGCCACTTAACTTGCTTTGAAAGGCATTGCGCCAAGATTGGCTGAAGGCTGCGAGAAGAGTAAAGGCTATCCAACTAAATGACATGACGCTTCCGTGTGTTATATAAAATTATGATTATATTAACAAATTTAACCAATAGAAGAAGGGGCTTGTTTGTTTATTGAGCGTCTATTTTCAGGCGATAGTCTATTTGGGGAAATCAGAACTTTGTGCGAGCTAACCTTTGAAGGGACTGCTCATTGAACTTCAACACAATATAGCTAGCCGCCTCAAAAGATCGGCTGTTTTTTGTTTTTGAAATAGAGCAACGCGCTAATCAAAACGAACAATAAGGTGAAGTAATAGAAAAACGAAGACAGTGAAGCTAAGAAAGCGAGGTTCTGTTCTATTTCTTGTTCGGTGTAGCCCTGAGACACCAGTTTATAGTAGTAAGCGTACAAAATGCCGATCAGCCCATATCCGAGATTAAACATCAGGCCTTTAAAGCTGAGGACAGTGGCTCGGTTGTGTGATTCGGTTTTTTTATTCAGGTGGTAGCTAATGAAAATGTTCATCGTCATGATAATAAAAATCAGTACTAGTGCTGGAATAACCCCGTAAATCGTCCAACCTAAACTGATCCAATAATAAGTCGCCATGCTTGCTAAACCCATAACCACAATGAAGGTTTTAGGCTCCATGCTTTCTGCTAGCCTACGGCTTTGCCCCGCCAATATGATTTTAAGCAAACTGATCCCCGCGCCAATAAAACCGAAGTAGATAATAGGAATATCGATGGCGAGATAATATTGGCTGTTCATGGTTAGGAACATTCTTGAGGTGTGTTCGAACAGGCTGTAATACAACAACATGAACAGCACGTAAGGCGTAGCAAGTACCCACTTACCTGTGTCAGCTGTTAATTTAAGGCTGGCGATGGTGGTTGCCAATTTGGTTTGGTCGCTTGGCATTACCTTTTTCTCTTCGCGCATATTAATCGCGGCATAGATGGCGATCATCGCTACAAATAGGGTGGCGAACACAGGAATACGCATCAGATCTTTAGTGCTTTCTGGTTCAGATAGTCCAAGGAAATGAAAGATGTTCGCCATAAAGTTCACGTCGTACATCGCCGCGCCAATTAGTGTGACAAAGATACCGACCGTTGAGGCGACACGAAGCTGAATTTGCAGCACTCGCGGCCACAACTCTTCATTGCCTTGTTCTTTTAAGGTGTCGTAAGCCAATGCCTCGTCAGCACCGCTGGCCAGTGCCATCGCTAAGCCGCTTAATATCCGGTTAACCAGAAACACAATGAAGACTAGATTGGCATCTCCAGTCGGAACAAGAGCAATCATGGCGATCTCAATGAACATCACAATTGAAGAGAGCACCACAAGCTTTTTGCGCCCTAAGGTATCGGCGAACGCGCCAGACGGTACTTCAGCAAGCACAATGGTGGCAGCCCACACTACATTGAGCATCGCGAATTGAGATAGGGTTAGCCCGTAATCTAAATAAAGTAGGGTGAATATAGGGTAGTAAAAACGCGCAAAGTAGCTGCTTCGAAACATCAAGAAGTAGCGGACATTGGGAATTTTAAGGATCTCTTTGGGCGTCATGATAATTTCAGTAATTTAGATAACACATCATTATGTATAACC
>NZ_JBFRVX010000682.1:0-604 GCF_041475345.1 Vibrio sp. 10N.222.48.A3
AATAACTTATGTATAACTTAAATGTTGAAGAAATTTCAATGGTTGATGGTGGTGGTGATGGGAACGCTAGTGATTATCCAGCATCTCCAGGATCAAATAGACCAATGTCTCAGACCAAAGGAGCTGCAACAGCTGCTTCTGCTGCGGCATGGGCTGGCGCATTTGCTGGATGTATGGCTGCAACTGGTGGACTTGGTGCTATCGGCTGTGCAGCAGCTGCAACAGCAGCAGCCGCTGGAACTGGAGGCGCGGGAAATACCAACTAACTAATAAGCTACAGCCCTTAAATCAAGGGCTGTATAATATAGGAGAAATTTATGGATGTTAAACATCTTTTCCCTAACGAACAATGCAGAGTATTAAATGGCTCAATTATTGTTTTTAATGGTTCAATATTCGGTGGGGTTAGAATTAAGCAGAATGAAGAAGGATATATTGTTTGTTCTTCATCTGAAATCAAATCTATTTCTTTGGTCTTAATGGTATTTTCTATTTTGTTGATGTTCTTTGTAGTTCGACTTGATATGCCATTATTTTATGTAGCGTTGATTTTAGGGGTGATCGTTCAATCATTATCTATTGTTATTACCGAATTTCGCATTCT
>NZ_JBFRVX010000683.1:0-1986 GCF_041475345.1 Vibrio sp. 10N.222.48.A3
GGAAAATATGATGCTTTTCATAATCAGACGATAGGACATCAATTTCTAGTTTTTCATACTGTTGCTTATAGCCTACGAAAACCAGTTTCGGTTTCAATTTATCGTTCATAAGGCAACCTTTTAAAAGACTCGACAATACTTCCTAATGCACTATTGGCTTTATTACCTTCAACTACCTTCTCGTAATAACTAACATACGCTGCAGCCATGACATTGGCATTGAATTGCTCTCTCGCGTATTCATTACAACGAGCAGATTCATAGGTGTCAGAATTTAAGATCCCTTCTACGAGATCTTGTTCACAGCTCGATAAAAGACCTACCTCACTAGAAACTAATTCCGGCAGTGAGCCATAAGGTGTACCAAACACTGGGCAACCAAAATACAAACTCTCTGTAATCGCTAAGCCAAACGGTTCATGCCAAGTCACGGGGAATATCAGACCTTTTGACTGAGTCATGATCTGAGATTTCGTTGTATCGTCCACCATCCCTAAAAAACGAACATGACGATCTAACGTTAACCTGAAACCCATTTTTAGGTTCAATCGATGGCCGCCCAACACATCAAGCTGCTGGCCAGCTTTCTTGGTAATATCAATGGCACCTTGAACATTTTTAACTCGCCACGCCGCTTTCCCAAGAAAATGGAAACGTTCTCGTTTCAAGTTAAAGTTAGGCTTTTGGTAGTTGTCCCAATTCAAGCCATTGTAAACATAAGCTTGTGCACCATGATTTTTTGCATGCTGAGATGAAACAAAGACGGTATTAGGGTCAATAGGGCCGTCTGAATTACCATGCTGCGTTAAAATGTAGGGATAAGAGATAGGCTCAAGATCAGAGTGGAAATGCACAACATCAATATCATTTGGAAGCTGACTTTGCAGTGGTACATTCGGTTGATACTCTATGACTCTCGCCCAATCACACTTTGTTCCTTTACCAGCGAGCAGCGTCACTCGGTGCCCGGCTAGGTGCAAAGCATAAACTAAGTCCCAAATGACTCGTTCGGTTCCACCATAATTCACCACAGGTAACGTGGCTCTTGTATACATTAGAATATTCATAATTACTTAATTTTTTAAAGCTTTACTTTAGCGACAACAGCTTGATGAACACACCCTGGAACAAATTGCTCTATTTCTCCACCATGAATAGCGACTTCACGAACCAATGTTGATGATAAAAAAGCAAACTCTTCTGAAGGTGTCAAAAACAGGCTCTCTAGTTCTGGTTTTAATCGACGATACATTGTCGTCAAACCAAATTCATACTCAAAGTCCATTGTTGTTCTTAAGCCACGCACCAAAATTGAGGCGTTTTGCTCGGTCGCAAAATCAACCAACAAACCGCTAAAACCTTCAACGGAAACATTAGGTAATTCATGGCAAGTTTCTCGCAATAAGGCCACACGCTCATCTAAGCTAAATAAGGTGGCTTTACTTGGGCTCTCTGCGACACCAATGACAAGTTTTTCAAACATACATGCGGCACGTTTAATTAAGTCATAATGGCCGTTAGTCACTGGATCAAAAGTACCTGGGTATATTGCTATTTTCATGACATTCCTTTATTCACTGGATGTTTTCTTGTTTTTCAATCGGCCTAATACACGGTCTAGCTGCTCAATCACCGATTCTGTAGAAATAAGAGCCATAAGATCTTTTCCTTTTACTCGGGTTCCCCATGGAAGCTCGTCAACCGCTTTACCGTGTTGCTCTTCAGCAATCTGTTCATAGACAGAAACCACACTGTCTAAACTATGGTAAGGCCCTGTTCGCATTGGGTTACTGTGCGCATACAAACCAATCACGGGGACACCTTGAGTCGTCGCGATGTGTGCAGGCCCTGAATCAGGAGCGATCACTACACTGGATTGACCAATCACTGCGGTAAGCTGCTTTAACGAGGTTGAGCCTACTAAGTTAATACAAGGTGATGTCATGTGCTGAGATATATTGTCAGTTAAATTGCGCTCTCTATCCG
>NZ_JBFRVX010000684.1:0-6435 GCF_041475345.1 Vibrio sp. 10N.222.48.A3
AATTAATTCGATTTGTGATGAGATTGACGCATCGACACGTACCGGTGCGCTTTCTACGGTGATGCAGTAAACCTTTTTGCCACAGGCGTTCTGGATTTTGACAACACCGAGTTGTGACAAAATACGAGACACAGTCGACTGGCTAATGCCTGTATAACCAATGTCGACGAGTTTCTCTCGCAGCTGGTTCTGGGTCGAGAAGCTTTGCTGTTGTAGTAAGCGTTTGCACGCTGCAGTCAGTGTTTTATCTTCAGCTGAATACAAGCAACCGTGCTCAGTGATTTGGTTCATGAACAACTCCTTAAAGCCAACGTGTGGGTATCGCTTGTCCATAGCGCAGAACGCACTCCCAAAGCCGTAGAGTACGATTGTTAGTTAGGGCTTACCGATGAATCCCGAAATAAATAGGAAGGGTATGCGTGATGTATGATCTTCTATTCATCCAGTCTACCACTAAAGAATAGTTATCTTTTTGAAGGCGATCACCAAACAAAATTCTGGTTATTTGCTTTTTTTGTGGAATTTTATTCTTTGGGTAAGTGGATATTTATTCCAGGTTGGGAATAAATATCCATGTAGTTTGAGCGGTTTCTTTTACGAAGGTAAGAGCGCTAAGGGCTAGCGGATTTCACTCATGATCTCGCGAGAGAATACTTTTTCACAATAGTGACATTTTAGTTGGACGTTTTCGTGTTTTAGCTGCACTTTAAAGCTACTTTCAACGGGTTCACCGTGCGAAATACAGTTGCTATTCGGGCAAGAGTACACACTGTTGATTTGGTCTGGCAGTACTAATGTTAGCTTATTAACCACCTTGTACTCTTCAATCTGATTTACCGTCGCTTGCGGCGCATACAGAGCCAATTGGTTGGCTTGTTCCTTGGTCAGAAAGATGTTCTCAATCTTGATCAGATCTTTATGACCAAGCGCAGATGATGGCAGATTCAATCCCATGGTGATGCGTTGTTCTGTTTTGTGTAGCTTAAACAGTTTAAGGATTTTGATACCAAGATGAGCAGGGATGTGGTCAATCACGCTGCCGTTACGGATCGCTTCTACTTGTAGCTGAGTTTGTTTAACCATGACTGTTTCTCCTGCTTATAAAGTGTCGTTAAGAACTAGGGCCAATAGGGCTTCGCGAGCGTATACACCGTTTTCAGCTTGTTCAAAGTAGTAAGCGTGTGGCGTTTTATCTACGTCGGTTGTGATTTCATCGACGCGTGGTAATGGGTGAAGCACCTTCATGTTCTGGCGTGCATCTTTCAAGGTATCGGCCGTTAGAATGTAAGCCGACTTCATGTGCGCGTATTCTGACGCATCAAAGCGCTCTTTCTGTACGCGAGTCATGTACAGGACATCCAGTTCAGGCACCACTTCTTCAATGCTGCTGTGGGTGCTGTATTGGATGCCCATCTCTTCCAATTCTTCACAGATGTAATCAGGCATCGCTAACACTTCTGGCGCGATAAAGAAGAAACGCACGTTATTGAATTTTGATAGTGCTTGCGTCAAAGAGTGTACGGTACGGCCATATTTTAGGTCGCCGACGAACGCCACATTGAGGTTATCGAGCGTGCCTTGCGTTTCGTAAATCGAGAACAGATCCAATAAGGTTTGCGTTGGGTGTTGGTTTGCACCATCGCCACCATTCACAATTGGCACACCGTTAGAAAATTCAGACGCTAAGCGCGCCGCGCCTTCTTGTGGGTGACGCATCACAAAGGCATCCACGTAAGATGAAATCACTTGAACGGAATCGGCAAGTGTTTCGCCTTTTTTCGCCAGCGATGTGTTGCCGCCATTATCAAAGCCGATGACTGTGCCGCCAAGGCGTTGAACTGCGGTTTCAAATGAGAGGCGAGTTCGAGTTGAAGGCTCAAAGAAGCAGCTCGCAACGACTTTATTTTTCAGCAGCTCAGGGTTTGGTTCTGCTTTGAGTCTTGCTGCAGTATCGACGATAAGCTCCAGTTCATCACGAGATAGCTCTGGAATGGAGATGATGTGCTTGTTAAATAACGAATGCGCCATAACGGGTCTTCCTTTTTCTATGCATACAGTCAAATTGCGGACAAAAAAAAGCCCCCTAAAAATAGGAGGCTTCGAAATGATCAATAGAGCAAAATAAAAATGACACCAACGCCGTTCTAAGGCGTATTGGCTGACAATCATGTGCGAAAAAATTGCGGTTCATTTTTTGCTCTCTTAAGACAAATTGCGGAGGATTATACTCAGATAAAAAGGCCATGCAATACTTTCTGTAAAGTATTCATTTAATGGATTTTTATGCGAGATTACGTCCATTTTAAACTCCCATTTAAGTCTTTGTTGGGGCTGAGACTTACAGGGTTTTCCAGGAAATTATCTCTTCAACCGCATGAAAAAAAATGCGAGTTTTATTCAAGGTCAAAATCCCAAGAACGCCACCCGCATTTCCCTGTCATTGCACTTAACTTATCAACGTATTTCGAACAAGTGAGTGCCTAGCTTCTTAATTTTTAACGTCTTAACTGTTTAGTTTCTTAGGTCATTAGCTGCCTAATGTCGCAACCATTACTGCTTTGATAGTGTGCATGCGGTTTTCTGCTTCATCGAACACGATAGAGTATTCAGACTCAACCACTTCATCCGTCACTTCTACGCCATCTTTAAGCTGCGGATATTCAGCAGCAAGCTGTTTGCCGACAGTTGTATCTTCGCCGTGGAAAGCAGGTAGGCAGTGCATGAATTTCACATGTGGGTTGCCTGTTGCTTTGATCATGTCCATGTTGACTTGGTAAGGCATCATTAGGTTGATACGCTCAGCCCATGCTTCTTTCGCTTCGCCCATTGATACCCAAACGTCGGTATATAGGAAGTCACAACCTTGCACGCCTTCTTGAACATCTTCTGTTAGCGTGATTTTGCCGCCAGTGTGTTCTGCGATTTCACGACATTGAGCTAATAGCTCTTCTTCTGGCCAGAATTGTTTTGGAGCAACAAGGCGAATGTCCATGCCCATTTTCGCAGCACCAACCATCAGAGAGTTGCCCATGTTGTTGCGAGCATCACCTAGGTAAGCAAACTTGATTTCATGCAATTGCTTGCCACGGCCGTATTCCGTCATAGTTAGGAAGTCAGCTAGGATTTGTGTTGGGTGGAATTCGTCAGTCAGGCCATTCCACACAGGAACGCCAGCGTAAGCGCCTAGCTCTTCAACGATTTCTTGACCAAAGCCGCGGTATTCGATGCCATCGTACATACGGCCTAGAACGCGAGCGGTGTCTTTCATTGATTCTTTGTGGCCAATTTGAGAGCCAGATGGGCCTAAGTAAGAAACTCGAGCACCTTGGTCGAATGCTGCTACTTCGAATGCACAGCGAGTACGAGTTGAGGTTTTTTCAAAGATAAGCGCAATGTTTTTGCCAGTCAGTGTTGGCTGTTCGTAACCGTTGTACTTCGCTTTTTTTAGCTCCATAGAAAGATCTAACAAGTGTTGAATTTCGCGTGGAGTGAAATCTAGTAGTTTTAGGAAGTTACGATTGCGTAGGTTAAAAGCCATGATGTATTCCTTCTTAGATTTAGGCGCTTCCTTGTTACAGGGAAATAAAATTCAAGAAAGCGCGATTCAATTTTTAGTTAAAGTTGTTCGGTTTTGTTTGTTTCGTTTAATCTGTTTTCGCAAGCTTTAAAAGCTCTCAAGGTTTAAGACTCTCAAGATGATAAAGCTCGCTAGTGCATTAACCTTTGGTGATATTGGTGCCCGCTTGGCCTTGCAGGATTTGCAAACCATCTTCGAGTGCGCCGATACCCACTACTTTGCCGCCTTGCTGAATGAACTCGCACGATGCTTCGATTTTTGGCCCCATTGAGCCTGCATCAAATGTAAACTTCGCCAATTCACTTGGTGTAGTACTGCGCAGTGCGTGTTGAGTCGGTTTGCCCCAATCAAGATAAACAGCGTCAGCATCGGTCAGAATAAGTAGTGCATCCGCATCCAATTGTTTCGCCAAGAAAGCCGCTGACATGTCTTTGTCGATAACCGCTTCAACGCCGACTAATTTGCCATTTTCTTTTTTCACTGGGATGCCACCACCGCCAGTACAAATTACGAGGTGACCTGCATCGATAAGTTGAGTGATCGCTTCGTGTTCAACAATGCCAGTAGGGCGTGGGCTTGGCACTACTCGACGGAAATGTTGACCGTCTGGTTTTACGATCCAGTGGAATTTCTCCGCTAACTCACGCGCTTCTGCTTCTTCGTAGATCGGGCCAATTGGCTTAGTTGGATCTGCGAATGCAGGATCGTTTGGATCAACGGTCATTTGCGTCAACATGCATGAGATGTTGCGGTCAGGCAGGTAGTTTTTGAACTCTTGCATTAGCATGTAGCCGATCATGCCTTGAGTCTCACTGCCCAATACATCCAATGGATACGGGTTTACTTTTTTGTACTCCAAACCTTGCAGAGCAAGTAAGCCAACTTGTGGACCATTACCGTGCACTAGAACCACGTTGTACACTTTCGCGATTTCAGAGATGGTTTTAACAGCCGTTTCAATATTACGGCGTTGAACATCGGCTTCTAACGGCTCACCGCGACGAAGTAGGGCATTACCGCCGAGTGCAACAACAACAGTTTGCTTAGTCATAATTGTGTTCTCTCATTTTGGCCAAGTTGAGATTATTTAAGATCGTTCAACTTGGCCGTTTCGTCTTAGTGATTAGATACCATCACGCTCAATTGGGCAGCTCATGCAGCGTGCACCACCGCGACCGCGACCAAGTTCGTCTCCTGGAATCGGAAGAACCGTGATGCCTGCTTTGTCGTATTTTTCGTTGGTGTATGTGTTGCCTTCGTAGCCAATAACGACGCCAGGTTTAACCGTTAGAACGTTGTTTGCATCGTTCCACTGTTCACGTTCTGCATGGAAGTTGTCGCCACCAGTTGTGATTAGGTTTAGCTTGTCTACGCCAAGTGCTTTTTCGATAGCTGTTACGAAGTAGCCTTCTTCTTTCACTTTCACTGCGCCTGACTCATCGCCAGTTAGGTTCCAGCACTGTACGTCTTTACTTACCACTTCAGGGTAAACAGAGAACGTATCTTCGTTCATGTGAGTCATCACGGTGTCTAAGTGCATGCAAGAACGGTGTTTTGGTAGCTGCATTGCGATAACTTGTGTCGCTTGACCGTGTTTGAATAGGCTAGACGCTAAGTGTTCAACACCTTGTGCTGTTGTACGCTCAGACATACCGATAAGAACCGCGCCACGGCCGAGAACAAGAACGTCACCACCTTCGATTGTTGAGTTGTCGTAGTTGATGTTTTCTTCATCACCGAAGTATTTAATGAAGTCTTCGCCTGCGAATGTTGGGTGCCAGCGGTAAATAGCGCGAACGTGGTTTGTTTCACGTTGACGAGCAGGTTTCGCCATCGGGTTGATAGATACGCCACCGTATACCCAGCAAGATGTGTCACGAGTAAATAGGTGGTTTGGTAGAGGTTCGATAATGAAGTCAGTTGGTGCGTGCATGCCTTGCATCATTGAAGATGATTTCATTGGCATTTCAGCGTAAGACAGACCGCCCGTTAGAATTTTTGCTAGCTCTAAGTTTGGTAAGTCGCCCAAGTAGCAGCGCACATCATTGGCGAATGTTTTACCCAAACGGTAATCAGATACCTGGCAGCTTAGTAGCCAGTCTTTCGCTTCTGGCACTGCTAGTGTGTCTGCTAGTAGGTCAGTAAGAAGAAGAACTTCAACACCCTGATCACGTAGCGTTTTAGTAAATGCGTCATGCTCTTTACCTGCGCGCTCAACAGCCAGTACGTCATCAAATAGTAAATCGTGACAGTTAGAGGGTGTTAGGTGAGTCAGTGCGCGTCTTGGGCGGTGAACTAGAACGCGGCGCAATTGACCTATTTCAGAACCTACATAGAACTTACTCATGATCGTCTCTCTCTTATATATTTGAATTACTTTTATCGCTAAGAGTAATTATTTATTTTCAGTGGAGAATAATGAATTATTTTATTCATATCTCTTGTCTGGAATTAATATTACGCCTGCTAGTCAGGTATTCTTAGAGATCTATCACAAATCGTTTTTTATCCCGCAGCCCTTTAAAATTAAGGATTTTAACAAACTTTATGCACTTTTAGTCATGACGATTACATTCTAAATAGTTAGCTGTTAGGGAACTTTATGCACGCTTTTTTGATGAACCTTCCTAGAATTAAAATTGTTAGGGATTATATGCAAAATAGTTTTATTGATAAGAATGTACTTAGCTTGGAAGTATGCAATGTTTCTATTTAGATATTTAATTTTGGATGTGAAATTAATTATTTATTAACAAAATAAATGCGAATAAAGCTGTTGTGGTCACACTTTATAATTGGTTTTTTTAAGCCAGTTTTCTATAAAAATAGCCTTTATTTTCCCTTTGGTTATTACAAGG
>NZ_JBFRVX010000685.1:0-486 GCF_041475345.1 Vibrio sp. 10N.222.48.A3
CTTGGTGCAATGTCGTATTCCGCACGTAGGTTACGGATAGCTGTGATGAAAGTTTTAACCCATTCGATGTCGTCAACGATCTCAGCATTGAAGTTAGCTTCATTAAACTGAGGAAGCGCTTGAGTCATGATGGTCTCGCCTTCAACGCCGTCTACTAGCGGCTTAACGCTTTGCCAGATAGATTCAGTGATGTAAGGAAGAACAGGGTGAGCAAGACGTAGAGTCTTCTCAAGAACCGTGATAAGTGTGTAACGAGTCGCTTGTTGTTGAGCTTCAGTACCTTTCCAAAGAACAGGTTTAGTTAGCTCTAGGTACCAGTCACAGAATTGGTTCCAGATGAATTCGTAAAGCGTATTTGCTGCCATGTCTAGACGGTAGTTGTCTAGGTGAGCATTAAACTCTTTCGCTGCAACTTCAAACTGAGATTCAATCCACTTGTCTGCTAGAGAGAATTCCATGTTTGCACGGTCTTCAACAGACAGTGAC
>NZ_JBFRVX010000686.1:0-2390 GCF_041475345.1 Vibrio sp. 10N.222.48.A3
ACCAGAGAATACGGACAAATTAACTCACTGAATAATAAAGAGTTTGCATAGGGACATAACAAACAAAAATAGAAAGTTAGATGTTGTTACCCTCCGCCTTTTCTGTGTTTCAAAAAAGGCGGAAAATATCAATTAAGGGGGAGGTTTGAACGGGGGTTGGCAGTATATTATCACGAGCTTCTGGCCAAGTTATTTCGCTCGCTAAACAACACATAAAAAAGGCCTCGCACACGCGAGGCCTTAGTTTTATCTACAGAGCAGCTTATTCGCAACCAATTATTCGATTAACCAATCAACCGCTCCAAACCCACTGAATAATATTCAGTCCATTCGGGTAATGAAGGTTTGTTCGTCATCGACAAAAGCCACATAGTCGCCGTGATAGATAAACACTCGACCTCGCCCTTCAACGATACACGCAAGCTGTGGGTTCAAATCTTCGTCAAGATTTTCACTTTGATACGTGCCGGTATCGGTGATCACACCGCGGAGTTTAGGTAAAAATCCATAGCTGCGCTTGGCTTGATCAATCAGGCTCAATTCGCTGGCGGTCGAGAAGTAAGATGGGATTGGACCTGCATCTTCGATAAACATAGTTTTCAGTTCTTCAAAAGCTGTAATCACCAGCCAGTCGATGCCGTTAACGTGATGGATAAACATTGTCTATAAATACCTAGATTCTCGATAATTCTGATGCGGGGATTCTATCACTATCAGACGCGATTTGCGGCAGAACCGTATTTTCTTTTGTCCTCCAACCTCTAAGAGGATACATAGCTGATCTTCCTCGCGAGTTGGACGTATAGGCTCCTTAAAAGGAAGGAAATACTATGGCCAACGTCTATGTCAGCATCGGAAGCAACATTAACCGCGAACACCACGTCACAGAATCTCTCAAAGCATTGAATGACCGCTTTGCACCGCTGCACATATCTAATTTCTACGATTGCGAGCCTGTCGGTTTCGAGGGGGACAACTTCCTAAACCTTGTCGTTGGGTTTGAATGTAACCTTCCTGTCGCCGAACTGATTCAGGTTCTACATCAAATCGAAGCAGAGAATGATCGCAAGCGTCAAACCAAAGCCTATGCTTCACGCACGATGGATATCGACATCCTTCTTTATGGTAATCAAGTAGGCATGATCGATGGCGTAGAGCTACCCAGAGGCGAAATCACCGAATACGCATTTGTACTCAGACCGTTAGTCGATGTTGCCGCGCAAGAACGCCACCCCACTCTAGACATCTCATTCCAGCAGCTCTGGGAAAGCTTTGATCAATTGAGCCAGAAAACCGAACCCATCCCTTTCGAGCTCAGTTTCACTTAGCCTTTCCATGACTGAAAAAAGAACGGCTGCAAAATGAACGACTGAACTCTTAATCGCCTGAGCTTTACTGATCTTTTCTTAAAACAAGCACGTAACTGACTTCACTTTCTAAGGATTGGACACTGTTATGAATCACAACGCCATTATCACCATTACAAACCTGAGACTAAGAACCTTCATCGGCTTCAACGAGGAAGAAAAGTCTAAGCAGCAAGACATTGTTATCAACGCAGAAATCCACTACCCCGCTAACAACCTTTGTCTCTCTGATGATGTGGACAACGCGCTTAACTACAAAAACATCTGCAAGAAGATCATTCAACATGTCGAATCCGGAAGGTTTCTGCTTTTAGAAAAATTGACCAGCGACGTACTCGGCATCTGTATCGACCATCCTTGGGTAAAATACGCTCAAGTGAGAATTGACAAGCCTCATGCTCTTCGCTTCGCTGATTCCGTTTCGCTCACCCTGAGCTATGAAGCAGAACTCGAAAACTAATTAATAAGGAGTGCGTCATGCTGAATACAGAAGCCGAAAAAGTAAGAGAAGCTTTGCTCGCAAGAGGACTTGAAACTCCAATGACAGAGAGCGAAATGAACCCCAACCAGAAGTACAACCGCATCAAAGGACTGTTGACGGAAGTGGTCAGTACGCTTGGACTGGATTTAACCGATGACAGCCTTGCTGAAACACCTCATCGCATTGCAAAGATGTACGTCCATGAGATATTTTCAGGGCTCGATTACGATAACTTCCCGAAAATCAGTGTTATAGAAAACAAAATGTCGGTTGATGAAATGGTCAAGGTATCGGATATCGATTTAACGTCGACGTGCGAACACCACTTCATTACCATCGATGGTTTAGCGGAAGTGGCTTATATACCTGAAAACAAGATTCTTGGGCTGTCTAAAATAAACCGTATCGTTCGATTCTTTGCTCAGCGTCCTCAGGTACAAGAACGCCTTACTCAGCAAATCCTAGTCGCGATACAGACTCTAGTAGAGACAGAAAACGTGGCCGTGACGATTAAAGCCACGCACTATTGCGTTAAATCCAGG
>NZ_JBFRVX010000687.1:0-1042 GCF_041475345.1 Vibrio sp. 10N.222.48.A3
AGGGGGAATCCATGTCATTCGTTAGTTTGCTTCAAAGAATAGGGAAGTATCATGGAAGAAAAACGAGTAAGCATGAGACCAGCAAAACCGAATGAATTGGAATTAATTCATGCTTTAGTAACTTCAAACGACGCATGGACTAAGTTTAATGGTCCGTATTTTCCTTATTGTCACCCTTCGTTAAAGCAGTTTGAAAAGTCTTCGTTTCAACGGTTGTTAAGCGGTTTAGATTTACAGTTAATCACTGTCGATGATAACCCGATAGGAACAGTCAGCAGTTACTGGGAATGTGAAGAAACTCATTGGCTTGAAGCTGGTGTGGTAATCTACGATTCAAATTATTGGGGTCAAGGTATCGCCGCTTTGGCTCTTCCTCAATGGATCTCTTACTTGTTCAAAAATAACAGAATCGAAAGGGTCGGTTTGACAACATGGTCAGGTAATCCTCGCATGATGTCTCTGGCGTTGAAGTTGGGCTTTCAGCAAGAAGCGAGGCTAAGAAAAGTACGTTATTATGAAGGCGAGTATTACGATTCAGTGAAATATGGGGTGTTGCGTTCGGAGTGGCAAGAACGCAACTAACAAATAAGGATTAATGTGTTGCGTAGCCAACACTAAATCCCATGTGTTGAACAAGCCCGAAGCCACTTTATTAAGTAAATTGTACGATTGTATCTGAAGGGCATATCGCTTTGAGGCTTTTCTCAAGGCGATCGAGGCCAAGGTAAGGTCGCGATAGCAATCTTATTAACCAGTTAGCTGTTCTTCGTTTCTTTCGTCGTGACCGAGCTTATTGAGTGTTCTTGCCCAATAATGTGCACCACCACACGCTTCAACGCCTATACGCATGAGAGGCATATTTGCTATTGTAGTCAGCAGTTTAGAGCGAGTTACTGATTTATGAAGTATGACCTTACCATTTTGGTCTACGGCATGAAGACCCAAGTGGTTTTTAGCTAGGTCGATACCGCAGAAATAAGAATAATCAGACATGGTGCCTCCGGTGCAATTAAGTACCACATCAGTGTGGCAGCTCCTCGGG
>NZ_JBFRVX010000688.1:0-1542 GCF_041475345.1 Vibrio sp. 10N.222.48.A3
CTAGTGGACCAAGGGCTGTGTAAAAAGCTGCGCTCAACTATATCGGCCAAACGAAATCGCTTCCAAAGTAACTCGCCGACTGAAGCTGAAAAAACCAAAGTCACGATGGGCGTCATTGGTATTAATTACAAAGTAAATGAAAGTGATGGCTTTGGGGATTGTTTTGGTAAGAAAAACATCTACCACGCAAAAGATGGTGAAGATGTGTACAAGTACATTCTGAATTTGATTAATGAAGAAACCGGAAAACTAAAGGATTAACATGAGATACCTAGTAATTATGTCTACGATACTACTGTCTCCATTGAGCTATGCAAACTGCTTGGGCAATGTCGGCGAATACGTCACTTCGAAAACGTTGGTGTCTTCTCATACTGTTACGACACAAGTGACTGGAAAGCTAATAAAGCTTGATGAAAAACCTCAAAATGAGGTGCTCAATAGAGAGAGTGAAGTCATTCAAATCGCAGCTCAAGATGATGTCTGTTTCTATGATAAAGCGACGCAATCTTTGGTGCTCAATTATCCAACTAACGTGTACCTATTGGATGAAAACCATAAACAAGTATTAGGGCAGTACCTTAGCTTGGTGGGAGATAAATCCAAGATTTATATAGAAGGTCATGCAGATAGCTTAGGCAGTAAAAGCTACAACAAAGCACTGTCATCTCGCCGAGCAGGACAAGTGGCGAGCTACTTGAAGAAAGATCTTCATCAAGGGAATCGCATTGTTGAATATGCGTATGGCGAAAGTGCACCAATTTGTAAAGTCACAGACAATAAGGCAACAGGTTGTAACCGACGAGTTGTGATAACAGTTAAGTCGTAATGGGCTTTGTTGTCGTTGTCTGTATTTTTATTTTTTGGGCCGCTCTGTTAAGTGGTGTGTAAAGAAAAGGGAACCCGTTTGGGTTCCCTTTTTAATCTATAGCGTTATTCGTTTAACCAGGTAAAGTACCCAAACAGTTACAACGTGGGTTCTGGTAGTTCTGTAGCCATAACTTGAGCCGGTGTTAGATACTTGCATAACTCATCATAAGGAATAGGGCGAGAGAAGTAGTAACCTTGCATTAAGTCACATCCGCATGCTTTTAGAATCGCGAAGTGTTCGTTTGATTCTACGCCTTCTGCCAACACCACCATACCGAAGTTTTTACCGATAGCGATGATGTTCTGGACCATTGTTAGTGACTGTTGATCGACTGCTATGTTTTCAATGAAACTCTTATCAATCTTAAGTTCGTCGATAGGGAGTGCTTTTAACATGCTCAATGACGAGTAGCCCGTACCGAAGTCATCCAGAGAGATCTTAATATCGTTTTCTTTGAGGGCTTCAAATAGTGGTTTCACTATAGCCACATCTTCAATGAACAAGCTTTCAGTAATCTCGAGCGTTAAACAGCTTGGTGAGAACTGATATTTCTCAAGCGTAGTGAATAGGTGTTCTGAGAACGACTTATGTGAAAACTGACGTACGGATATATTGATCGAAAGACCGATCTTTTGTTCTATCGTTCGGTGTAAATGAGCGATCTGCATAAC
>NZ_JBFRVX010000689.1:0-4583 GCF_041475345.1 Vibrio sp. 10N.222.48.A3
AGACTACTCAGACATTAATGAGTATCAAGCAAATCGCTTTGTAATAGATTGTCCTAAAGTCAGCCTATGACTCACAGAATAGAATAGCCCTAAGCGCTGTCGGTTGATTCCGACGGCGCTTTTTTTTATGCTGCAAGTAATATGAGAGCAAAGCAAAATGCATTCTCAAATAATAAAGAAATCTAAGGAAAGTAACGTGGCAGCAATTAAAAATGATTCAGCAGTAACTCTACATTTTACGATTAAAATGAAGGATGGTTCAGTTGCCGATAGCACCGAAAATATGGGTAAGCCCGCTAAGTTCGTGATGGGTGATGGCAGCCTAAGTGAGAACTTTGAACAGTGCCTGATTGGCCTTGAAACGGGGACTGAAAAATCTATCGAATTGAAGGCGGAAGACGCGTTTGGTATGCCAAATCCAGATCATATCCATCATATGGATCGTGCTAAGTTTGTTGGCGACTCTGAAGTCGAAGTTGGCACTATTATGGCTTTCTCTGGTCCTGACGGTATGGAAATTCCAGGTATTATCACTGAGATCGCGGGTGATTCAGTGACGGTTGATTTTAATCACCCATTAGCCGGCCAAGACGTTACGTTTGACGTTAACATCTTAGCTGTGGACTAAGTGTCTTAACGGTGGAGTAGCTATCTTAGCGGCTAATCACTATCTTAACAGTAGAATAACATCGCCTTACAGGTGTGATGCAACCCAGAGCTTCACTGTCTAGGCGCTTCACTGTAGAATGCGAACCTCGCTGACAGCGAACTCTATAGAAACAACCTTAGTACCGCGGTAAATGATGAGCAATGAAATGAAAATAATGTTAGCTAACCCTCGTGGCTTTTGTGCCGGTGTCGATCGTGCGATCAGCATCGTAGAGCGCGCTCTTGAACTGTATCAGCCACCGATTTATGTTCGCCATGAAGTGGTGCATAACCGCTTTGTTGTTGAAGGGCTCAAGCAACGTGGTGCTATTTTTGTCGAAGAGTTAAGTGAAGTACCAGACGATAACATCGTGATCTTCTCGGCTCACGGTGTTTCTCAAGCGGTTCGCAAAGAAGCGAAAGAACGCGAGTTAACGGTATTTGATGCGACGTGTCCTTTGGTGACTAAAGTTCATATGGAGGTTGCTCGAGCGAGCCGCAAACATATGGAAGTAGTATTGATTGGTCACGCGGGTCACCCTGAAGTGGAAGGCACTATGGGTCAATACGCTAGCCAAGCTGGTGGTATGTATTTGGTTGAAAGACCAGAAGATGTACAGAACTTAGTCGTGAACGATCCAAGTAACTTACATTATGTTAGTCAAACCACGCTGTCAGTTGATGAAACTGCAGACGTGATTGAAGAGTTACGTCGCGTATTCCCTGAGATCCAAGGACCACGTAAAGATGATATTTGCTACGCAACACAAAACCGTCAAGACGCAATTCGTGAGATGGCTGGTGATGTCGATGTCGTGATAGTTGTTGGCTCTAAGAACTCATCGAACTCTACTCGTTTAAAAGAGCTAGCTGAGAAGCTAGGCACGCCTGGTTATCTAACCGACTGTCCTGAAGACATTCAAACTGAATGGGTTGAAGGGAAAAAGAAAATTGGTGTGACAGCGGGTGCTTCAGCGCCTGAAGAGCTAGTAAACCAAATCTTAGATCGTATTCGTGAGTTGGGTGCTACCGAGGTTGAAGAGATTCAAGGTCGTGAAGAGAACATGTTCTTCGAAGTACCAAAAGAGCTGCAGATTAAGCAAGTCGACTAGTCTCTATGGATTGGTGACAAGATCGATTCGTAACTTTATCGATTCGCAAACAGTATCGATTTGCAAACACTATTGATTTGTAAACAACAGGAAGCCAACGTTGATGTGTTGGCTTTTTTGATCGTATTTTGGAAAAAAGTCGAAACTTATGGGGTTACTGGAGACCGAGTTGCTCCTTTAAAGCCTTTAAGTAACGACGACTGACAGGTACTTCAAAGCCGGTCAGTGTGATGATCTCCGCTAATCCATTCTCTAACAGTTTGATCTCTTGGATCGATTTTATATTGATCAAATACTGTCGATGACAGCGGATCAAATCGGTCTTTTCTTCCAAGATCTTTAGCGTCAACTGCGAGGTTGCCGTTTGTGATGAGCTGCGTACGTGGACACCACTGATATCTGAATAAGCGCACTCGACCGTTTGGCTCGCCATGATCACAATGCGGTTGTGGCCGATACACGGGATCTGCTCTAAGTGGCAGGGAGCAATCGCAGATATATCTTGTTCTGGCGCTTTCTGGTTCAGCTTGATGACCTTATTCAGACGACAAACACTCTTGTTTAATCGACAAGGTTCAACCGGCTTGAGTAGGTAATCAAAGGCATTGTCTTCAAATGCTTGAATCGCATATTGGTCGTAGGCGGTGACGAATACCACGTAGGGCATGGTGTCTGGATCAAGCATGCTTAACAGTTCAATTCCGGTAACCTGCGGCATTTGGATATCCAAATACACCACATCAGGCTTGAGCAGATTGATCTGTTTCAGTCCTTCGATCGCGTTACTCGCTTGGCCAATGATTTCTACTTGTCCGGTTTCAGTCAGTAGTTCAATCAGCTCTTCGCGAGCAAAAAGCTCATCATCGACAACTAATGCCTTTAACATCCTACAATCTTCATTTTGGTTCTATCCCTGCTTGTTTCACGCTTTTCTTTTAAATGTCGGCTTCTAAATGTTTCAACTCGGAGTGATTCGTCTCCGAAAATGCCTTTATTTCAGTATAGGTATGATAAAGCTCATTCGAGTAAATTGCTGTGGTTGAGATTCTATTTTTAGTGCTGAATCTTGTCCAAAGAAATTAGTGAGTCGTTTATCAACAATCTCCATGCCTAATCCAACGTGATCTTGGGATGGCTTCTGATAATTACCAGCATTGTCTTCAACGATTAACTTGAATCCACCCTCGAAAGCCTCGCTATAGATCTTCACTTTACCGCCTTCCAACATATTAGATATCCCATGTTTGATGGCGTTTTCTACCAGCGGTTGCAGGGTAAAGCTCGGCAGTTGCGACTCGTATAGTTGTGAGGCGATATCCCATTCGACTTCTAATCGGTCAGTAAAACGTGCTTTTTCAATAGTTAGGTACGCATTGACGTGCGCCAGTTCGTCTTTGAGTTTCACTGTATTGATGTTCTGCTTCAGATTACTTCTAAAGAAGTGAGAGAGATGCTGAATTAGTTCTCGTGCTTTATCAGGGTCACGGCGTGTAACTGCACTGATGGTGTTGAGTGCATTAAACAGGAAGTGAGGATTCACCTGTGCATGCAGCAGTTTGATTTCCGCTTGGGTGAGCAGCGTTTGCTGTTGCTGATAATTACTAAACAATATCTGGCTCGACAATAGCTGAGCGATACCTTCACCCATCGACATGTTGATGGTCGAGAATAGTTTCAGCTTTGGCTCATACAGTTTGATGGTTCCGACCACTTCATTACCCGCGCGCAGTGGAATAATAAGCGCAGAACCCAATTTACAATCTTGCGATAGAGAACATTGGTACGGGTTTTCTTTGCCATCAAGGTAGATGATGTCGTTTTGTTCCATCGAGGTAAGCGTGCTCTGCGATGAAATCGGAGTGTTAGGTATGTGGTGTTCATCGCCAATGCCAACAAACGCGAGAATTTTTTCTCGGTCGGTGATCGCCACCGCACCAACGTTGGTCTCTTCGTAAATGATGCGCACGATTTTTTGCGCATTATCTGAATTGAATCCACCATGCAAAATACCCACCGAACGTTCGGCAATGGTTAATGCGCGGCGTGAGAAAGTTGCCGAATATTTTTCGAAGATGGTTTTCCGATCTTGGATGATGCTCATGAACAGTGCCGCACCCACAGAGTTAGCAATGATCATTGGCGCGGCAATATCAGAAACCAGAGCATAGGACTGCTCGAATGGTTTCGCGACCGCTAACAGAATTAGCATCTGAATAATTTCTGCAAACAGGGTTACCGAGAACACCACCAACGGATTAAACAGTTGGCTAGCTTTGTTCTTTCTAACCAAGTAAACGTGCAATAGGCCGCCAATCAAGCCTTCAGCTGTGGTCGAAATCGCACAAGCTAAGTCTGTGAAGCCGCCTAATGAGTAACGGTGAATACCGCCAGTAAAGCCGACGGCAAAACCAACGACAGGACCGCCAAACAGACCTCCCATTACCGCACCCATCGCGCGAGTGTTGGCTATGGCGTCATTAATCTGCAGTCCAAAATAGGTGCCCATAATACAGAACAGAGAAAACAGAACATAACAGCTGACTTTATGACTTAAGCGTGAAGAGATGCTCAACAAAGGGAGAATCAACGGGGTTTTACTTAGCATGTAAGCTATTACTAAGTAGACACAGGTTTGTTGCAGCAGAGAGAGAATGAGTTCCATATTTTCACCTATTGAGACGCTTGTTAAGTGTAAAGCTCATTGAGGCTGAAAGGTAGCTTTGCTTTTTGCAGGTTGTCTTTCTTTTGTAAAGTGGAAACTAACGTATTCAGTGGTTATGGATAAAATAATAAAGCCCATCATACATGATTAATGCCGATCGT
>NZ_JBFRVX010000690.1:0-5713 GCF_041475345.1 Vibrio sp. 10N.222.48.A3
TCCTAATGTTGATATTGGCCTTAGTGAGCAACCAGTTGTTGGAAGCACCGCTTTTCATTTCAATCATCCACGGACTTAAGCTACTCGCAGTCGTGGTTGTAGCTGACGCCACTTTCGGCATGTACAAAAACTTTTGCCAATCAAAGGTAGCAACAGCACTGTGTGTAATCACCGCGATTGTTCTACTTTTGATTCCTGGGATCTGGCCTCAAGTCTTAGTGCTCCTATTTGCAGCGATGGTTGGCAGTAAGTTCTTAACCTCGCAAGACTCAAAAACAACGCCTTCGACACATAAGATATCCATAACACCGCTAGTGATTTTTGTAGCACTACTGATTGGTTTACCTCTGTTCAGTGCATACTCTCAAGGCATTGAAGTATTTGGTTTATTTTACCAAGCAGGTAGTTTGGTATTCGGTGGCGGGCACGTGGTTCTTCCATTGCTACAAAATGGTATTGGCGACCAACTGTCTCAAGATACCTTCCTAACAGGCTATGCCGCTGCGCAAGCTGTACCTGGCCCAATGTTTACATTAGCCACTTATCTAGGCTATGTGTTGATGCCATCGGCACCGATTACAGGTGCACTGCTCGCAACAGTTGCGGTGTTCTTACCGGGTTTCTTATTGCTACTGGCTGTACTGAAGAATTGGCAGGCGATTGCAAGCAAGCCTTTGGTGGCAGGTGCTCTTACCGGTGTGAATGCAGCAGTTGTTGGTCTATTGCTTGCGGCTCTATACCAACCCATCTTCACAAGCGCAGTGAGCAGCGGCATAGACTTCGCTCTGATCATTGTTGGTGTGTGGTTATTAAAAACCGTAAAGGTCCCGATTGTAGGGTTAGTGGGTGTGTTTATGTTGTTTGGCGCAATTACAGGTTTGGCGATCTAAGCTATCAATTAATAGACAGACAAATAAGAAGTGAGAGGTTTGATCGCTTACTTCTTGTTTTCCCGCTCTTCTTTCAAAAACTAAAAGCATCTTTCACTTCCTATAGTGGTTTAACCCCGTGGAAGTTGAAGAACAAATTGCAATCAATAAGCGGCACAAAGCTCAGCGGCCAAAATGATTTTTGGTGTTCAGGAAGGTAATACCTTAAGAAAGCGATTAAGTTATTGCATGGATTGACATGCTCTCTCGCCATAATGTAATCGTAATGCCACCCCTTCAGTAAGGCGTGTTTTCTTGTCGTCATATAGCGACCGATTTTCCAAGCGACCCCAGGATCGGTAGGAATCAAAATAGACAGAGTGCCTCCAGGCTTTAACACTCTTAACCACTCTTTAATCACCAAGTGAGGCTCGTATAAATGCTCCAATATATGGGTCGCGATAACACGATCGAAGCTATTAGTTTCAAAGTCTAATTGCCGAGCATTGGCCAAATTGAAAACAAGCTTACCGTTAGAACCAATATGATTGAGTTGCTCTTTTGCCACCTCAAGCGCCGCAGCATCGCCATCACTCACGATATACTCGTCAAAGGTGTGTTTGACGTGCAGCAAGTGTTCACCTGTACCGGAGCCCACTTCTAACACTCTCGAAAAGTGTTCACTTTCACCAAATGGCTTTTCACATGCTATATGACCAGCTCTCATCACATAACCCGTTGTATTGCCGTTATAAACTCGCTCATCATATTCGTCACTGAAACGAGATAAATAATCGATCCACTCTTTGTCTTCATCCTTGCTTGTTCTCATGCTTGATTCCTATTCAGATAGCGTTTTATCACTCGTTCGTAATATAGAAAGGATCCTCATCTCTCGCCTACCTCGTGATACGTTGTCGAGTATCAACCCACAGAAAAAAGACATCACCGCTATCAATGCAATTGAACTAGACAAAATAGCAGTAGGCACCCTTTCGACGAGCCCAGTATCGATGAAGTCGATGATAACGGGGATTCCTAAAACCAATGAAATGAAGCAAAGCAACATAGACAATACGCCAAAGAAGAACATTGGCTTTACATCTCTCAATAAGAACAAAATGAAATTGAGAATTTTGAGCCCATCACTAAAGGTATTCAATTTGCTGGCTGTGCCTTCAGGCCTTGATTGATATTGCGTCGAAACTTCTTTGATTGGCATATTATGATGTAGCGCATGAACGGTAAGCTCTGTTTCTATTTGGAAGCCATCACTGAAAATGGGTACGGTTTTGACAAATCGATGGCTCATAATTCGATAACCAGAAAACACATCACTCAATTGAGCATTGAATGCTAAATTAATCAGCGATGAAAACAGCTTATTTCCTAGGATATGCCCTTTGGGATAAGCCATTGAAGCTCGCTCTCGACTTCCAATAATCATATCGAGTTTTTCATTATCCAATTGTTCGATCAGCGCAGGGCATATTGACGCATCGTAAGTGTCATCACCATCAGCCATCACATAGATATCAGCATCAATATCAGAGAACATTCGCCTGACAACCTCTCCTTTACCTTGGCGAGGCTCATGTCGAACAATAGCCCCAGCTTGCAAGGCCTCGTTTACCGTGTTGTCGGTTGAGTTATTGTCATAAACATAAATAGATGCATCAGGTAAAGCCTGCTTAAAAGACATAACTGTCTTCCCAATAGCACCCGCTTCATTAAAACATGGGAGCAATACTGCTAATTTCTGCTTATTCATTCTCACCCCTCACTTTAAAAACTCGGTAACCATCCTTAACTCCGTCGTATGTCACCTCTAGCCAATCTGGAACATTATCCCCATGAAGCCTTTTAACTAGAGAATTATCGCTTCCCGACGCCTCCAGAAGAGATAAATGAGGGTCATTACCAATCAATATATAATCAACCCTTTTGTCTATTATTTCTTTTCTTGCTAAGAGCATGTCCTCTTCTAGCATCACTTCAATTAGGAATTGGTTGCCAGCAATATTTCGATGGTAAGGCGCTGCAATGATACTGTTGTTGGTTTTTGCTAGTACAGGAGCGCCGGTTTCTATCCCAGAAAGAATTGTATGTGAATTAATACCGTTATCTTTTAATACTTTAAATATATCTGGTGGGTTTTCTATATTATCAAAAACAGTGGTTACTTTTTCTTCTGGTGACAAAATAACAATAAAAAGTGCTAAAGCTAAAGGAGCACCAGAGAAGATAACAATAATTTTTAAAACTGAATATCTAACAACATCGGACAATTTTATAATAAAGTATGCTTGAAAAGGTGCAGCTAAAACAAAGCACAGCCTCATTATTCTAATCTGCCAAAATAGCGCAAGAAATAAATTAAACATAAAGATGATGTACAATATTATTGCATGGTGGTTTTTTAACTTAAATATCGGGGATAGAATTGCGGGAACCAATAGCAACGCATAGTTTTCAACAGAAAATAAACCATGGGTTGATATATAACTAGCAACAGATTTAGCTTCCGTGACTTGATCAAGCCAATACATCTTAAGTATTGGAGGGTAATCAATTAATAAAGCACTAGTAAGTGATGGGTAAACAATAAAAACAGGAAGTAAACACAACAAACCAAGAGTAATAAACAGGAAAGTCCTTTCAATTACACTCTTATCATTACTCGCCAACCTGTGATAAAAATGAACAAACAACCAACCACTAAAGAATAATATTATAATAATAAATGATACTTCATCATATTTTAAAACAAAAAACTCATCGTAAGGCCTATTCAATAAAACAGTAATAGATGACAAAAACGTACAAGTAGCGTATAGCTTGGAGATATAACTAAAGTATCCGTTATTAAAAAAACTGAAATAGACCGTATAAAGAAAAAAGAACGGAAAAAACAACAATAGATTATCCACACCCGTCCACAAAGATAAAGATAGGAAAGTGGATTGTATATAAACACGCCATGATTGATTGAGATTGCGAGTAGTAAGAGGTGTAACTGAAAGAAACAGTGCTGCTAATATAAGTTGAATATTATGGTGATCAATAGAACCTGGCAGGAAATGAATAATTGAAGGAGAGGAAATAGCAAACATCATACTTATGAAACGATATTTGCTCCCAAAGTATTGGTCACATAAATAGAAACATGATAATGCGTAAAGTAACAAGTAAAACAATGGCACAACAGAAATCGAGATTGAATAAGCAAGACTATCATCAATTATAAATAGCAATGGGAAAGCGACTATAGATAACATTAGATCAGGAAACCGAGACCAATGAATAATAATGCCATCGAGAGCATTGAAATTACTCATCGGTTCTAAGTACCAATGACCACTTTTCATCCACGCTTGGAACTGAACATAACGCATATAATCATCGTTATCATTTAGATTGAGTGCGGATACTGCTTCCCACTTGTAAAACAGTATCACTGATGCGCAGGCAAACCAAAAAATAGAGATTACAATGACATCTTTATTAAAACTTTCACGGTTAGGCAATATAAAGATCCTTTTCATTGCACTAAAACTGGCGCTAAGTAGTTATTGCTTCATCTCTCTTACCTCTGATAGCGCTCTATTCAGATTTTCATTGGCGATTTTGTAATAAGAGGGTTTCTTATCAATAGCTTGTTGAAGGTAAGGAACGGCTTCATCTGGTCGACCTTGAATAATTAAAAAATACCCTACATTGTTCAGAGCTTCAGGTGCATCCATATGACGCATAAACACATTTATCGCTTTTTTCACATCACCTGATGCCAAATAAATGAGCGCAAGGTTGTTTTGAGCCTTTTCATTGTTCGGTTCTATCTCTAAAGCCGAACGAGTATATTGATACGCTTCTTTGTAGTTACCGTACATGTAATGGGAATACCCCATATTCAGTAGAGCTTTCACTGATGTCTTATCGATAGTCAGCGATTTTTTAAAGTATTCTTGTGCGATTTGATGTTTTCCATCGACATCTTCCAGCACGCCAATACCCATAAAGGCTGATGCAGGAGACATACTGTCAACCTTCAAAGCGGCTACTTCACTTTGACTTAAGGCTTGGTAATTTGTAATCGTTTCACTACTTTTTAAACGAACTTGGTCTGCATTGATCGCCTTAAAGAAATAGCTTCTTCCCTCATCTGTACGACGCTGTTTGGTATATAAAACGCCTAACTGCTCCAGCACTTCCGTATGCGCCGGGTTAAAATCTAATGCCGCCAAATACGCTTTTTCTGCCAGTGCATAATTGCCTCTAGATGAATGAATCCGGCCGATAGTAAACAACGTTTTATCGTGAAACTCTTGCTCAGGAAAAGACAGAGAACGAATGTATTCGTAAAGAGCTAAATCGATATTGTTATCCCTTAAAGCTACATCACCGCGCATAATGGCTTCTTTTTCACTGACAGGGGGATCGTCACTGGTTAAGGTGTCAATTGGCTTCCCCGAATACAACTCGGCATCAAACTGATTGGTTGGTTCATCAGAAGAGGCACACCCTAAAATTAATAACGGCAGTAAAAGTAAAACCATTCTATTCATTAGCATCATAAACCGACTCCTGGCGCACTCAATGCGTCCATAACAATCATCATCCCAGGTCCTAGGGCAACAATAAAAAAACAAGGCCAAATAAATAACAACATAGGAAATAACATCTTAGTGGGTATTTTTGCTGCAATTTCTTCCGCAGCTTGTTGCCGCTTATCTCGAAAATCTTCGGTATAGTCTCGTAAAGTTTGCGCCAAGCTCCCCCCCATTCTTGAGGCATGAGACAGCAAGGATACGAGTCCGTCTAACTCATGAAGTCCCGTTCGTTCA
>NZ_JBFRVX010000691.1:0-470 GCF_041475345.1 Vibrio sp. 10N.222.48.A3
AGATAGCGCTTCAGGGTCGCGGCATCATGAGTCAATAAAGTTTGTGATAAAACGGAGACATCAAAATGCAGTTCACAATAGTTTTGTTCAAAAATCACCGGGCACTGGAAACGCTCGTCATAAAGCTTGGTGTAATTAGGGCGAGCATAAGGCAAAGCCAAAGTATGAATATCCAACTCATGACCAGTCAGTTCTTCGAACAAAGAGACGATTGAACTCAAGAAATACTCACTGCAGAAAGGTAGGAGATCGCCCACTTCCAAGGTGTTCTCAATCTGAATCACTGCTTGCTCGGAATCTAGAAATAATTTAACCGAGAAAATAGGACCGTTCAGGCGCAGATATTTAAAGCCCGACTTGATGGCCTCCCCGACATTTTGACTTGTCGATAGCGCATAACCCAACACACCAAAGTGGCTCAAGCTAGCGTGTTCCCCCAGCCAAAGCCCTAAGCCATCGTGAGGAAAGCT
>NZ_JBFRVX010000691.1:1212-2497 GCF_041475345.1 Vibrio sp. 10N.222.48.A3
CCATCGTGAGGAAAGCTCTGATTCGCCGCGCTAAATAACGAAAGTTTGTCAGCGTAAGTCAGCTTTCCATTCGGGTCTCGCCAATCCATGTTCGGCAAACCCACATCATTGAGTAGCCTTTCAATATCGAGACCTCGTTGCTCTAACGTATTCAACAGCAGCGCGATATCTAATGTACCCAATTGATGCCGATGTCCGGTCGGCTTATACTCCGCGATAATCTCCAATCGTCTCTCCTTATATCGAGCCCATTCCCATCAACATGACTACTCAGCTTCAACAACACTACTGACAAAATCGTGATTGGTAACGCGCTCTTGTCCGAATATGACCTCCCAATTCTACGCTACTCATCGCACAATGGCTTTAGTTGTTAAATTTATGTGAACTATCGCAATGATAAAAACGAATCCTGCTCCACACAGTTTGATTGATTCTAATGGTCAGCCGATCATTGGACATTTCGATGGCATCCCCAAGCACCTGAACATCGAGAGCTTTGACTACCGAAACTCGATGGATTCAAAAGCAAACTCTTGGCAGAAGCACCTCCACTACAAACAATTCCAATTTGTCAGCATTGTCACCGACACGCACATTATTGGTGTCGCTATCGCGGATATTCGCTACTTAGGCTCGGCATTTTGTTATCTGTACGATATTGAAAACAACCATCTAGAAGAGTCATCTTGGTTGAGGCCATTAGGGTTTGATAAACAAGTTACCGCTTCGCCATTTGACGGCACGACAAACATTGCAGGCCAAAGCATCACCTTTAATATTGAAGGCGGGCAATGGCAAGTTCACTTGAATACCAAACTCATTAAGGCCGATATCGCTTTAGAGCCTAAAGCCGACAGCTTGCCCTTGGCGATGTGCAGCCCAACGGGTTATTCAGGTTGGACTTACACTCAAAAGCACAATGCTTTGCGCATCAGCGGTGAAATCCAAATCAAAGGAGAATCACTCGTTCTCCAACAAGCTCGTGCCGGTTATGACTTTTCAGCGGGCTACATGAGACGTGAAACCAGCTGGCGCTGGGCAAGCATCAACACGCAATCCAATGGCACAGATATTGGCCTAAACCTCGCGGCGGGCGTGAATGAAACCGGAGGCTGCGAAAACGTGTTATGGGTCAATGGAACCAGACACTTGCTTAACCCGGTACAGTTTACGTTCAGTCGCCAAGACACGAACTTGCCTTGGCAGATAACATCACAAGATGGACGTATAAACCTGACCTTTACGCCCTTAAATAACCGCAGCGAAAAGCTCAATTTATGGC
>NZ_JBFRVX010000692.1:0-3835 GCF_041475345.1 Vibrio sp. 10N.222.48.A3
ATTCTAAAAGGCACAATTAAAACCGTAATGGGTTTCCTAATTTTAGGTTTTGGTGCTGGCGCTCTTGTTGGCGCACTAAATAACTTCTCAGTTGTATTTACTGAAGCATTCGGCGTAAGTGGTGTTATTCCAAATAACGAAGCAATTGTTGCATTAGCACAAGAAGCATTCGGTTATGAAATGGCTCTAATTATGTTCTTCGCATTCGTTGTGAATATTTTATTGGCTCGTATTACTCCTTTAAAATATATTTTCTTAACGGGTCACCACACAATGTTCATGTCTATGTTAGTAGCGGTAATTTTGTCTACAGCAAACATTGAAGGCACAGTTCTAGTCGCAATCGGCTCTATCATTGTGGGTACATTAATGGTTGTGATGCCAGCGCTAGGCCAAAAGTACACTGAAAAAGTGATGGGTACTGATCAACTGGCTATCGGTCACTTCTCGACACTGTCTTACATCGTGTCTGGCTTCATTGGTAGCAAATTCGGTGACACATCAAAATCAACAGAAGACATCCAAGTTCCTAAAAGCTTAATGTTCCTGCGTGATACGCCAGTAGCCGTAGCAACAACAATGGCTATCTTCTTCATGCTTGCGTCTATTATTGCGGGCGGCGAGTTTGTAGAAACAGTATCAAGCGGTCAAAACTGGGTTGTATTTACCTTCATGCAATCTCTAATCTTTGCTGGTGGTGTTTACATCGTATTGCAAGGTGTGAAGATGCTAATTGCTGAAATCGTTCCTGCATTTAAAGGTATCTCTGACAAACTAGTACCAGGAGCAAAACCTGCTCTAGACTGCCCTATGGTATTCCCAGTAGCACCAAACGCGGTACTAATCGGTTTCCTTTGTTCTTTCGCGGCTGGCCTACTAGCAATGGCAGTTCAAGGTGCACTTGGTTGGACAATCATTGTAGCGGGTGTGGTTCCACACTTCTTCGTAGGTGGTGCGGCAGGTGTTTACGGTAACGCGACTGGCGGTCTACGTGGTGCAATTCTAGGTTCATTCACGCAAGGTCTGTGTATCTCTTTCCTACCAATGCTACTACTTCCAGTACTGGGTGGTCTTGGGCTTGAAGCAACAACATTTGCTGACTTCGACTTCGGTGTTGTTGGTCTGATTCTAGGATGGATTGTTTCATGAGCCTATTCGATTTAATCGGTAACCAAGGCGTTATCATCAACTCTGAAGAGAACCTAACGGTTGATGCTGCGATTGATTTAACCTGTTCAACACTGTTAGCAAGCAAGAAAATTGAAGCAAGCTATGTTGAAGCTATCAAGCAAAAGCACAAAGACATCGGCGCGTACTATGTTCTAGCACCAAAGATTGCGATGCCTCATGCTCGTCCTGAAGATGGTGTGAACGAAGCATCACTGCAGGTGACAGTATTCAAAAAGGGTGTTGATTTAGAGTCGGAAGACAACGGTGACGTTTACCTTTCAATCACTCTGGCAGCGATGGACTCAGATAGCCATATCCATACTATTATGGCGCTATCAGAGTTGTTCCAAAATGATGATGACATTGATGCCATTATCGCAGCGGAAACAGAGCAAGAGATCATCGAGATCTTAAAGCGATACTAGTTACGCTAAAAGCTGTTACTCCAGAGAAAAGCTATCAGACCGAGCCCTGCTCGGTCTTTTTTTTACACGTTTCAAATGACGATGCACCAGATTAACAAAGAGATGCCCGCCGAAGAGCTTTTCAACTCAGAACTTACCAACTACAGAGCTTCTCACCTAAAAGCATCTCAACTCAATAGTCGACAGACAAGCGCCCCCGGCTCCCTTAATGCATCCACGTTATAGCTAAGTACACGTCCGGCAGACGGCGCATGATAACGACGACATTCGTTACCAAAAGCGTCGTATTGAATCGCCAAAAGATCATCTTGCTCTACGCTTTGTAAAAGCTCGACATGAGGCAACACAAATCCACCAATATCAGCGCGGATAGACACCACATTATTGCCCTCTATCCAATCTATACTTGGCAGTGGCTTTTTGTCTCGTAAACCTTCAGCATCAAGCATCTCGTAGTAAGAAAGAATATTAAAAACACCATCTACGGCTCGTTGAATCATGTCAGGTTGAGTAAATTTCCCCATCCCGACCTCCACTGTAATGCTCGGAATTCCACTTCGATTCCAGACCGTTTCAAGAATACCCGGATCGCCGGGATCATTAAGAACACAATCGGGCTGCATTAACCTCGCCATCTCCAAACATTGCTCTACTCGGTAATCAGCAAACACATAAAGTGGATACACGGCACCACGAGTTTGGGTATGCAGATCAACAGCAAATGTCGCGTTGTGTTTGAGTAAGCGATCCCACAGAGATGCGACGAATCGCTCCGCGGCTAAGCCGTGTGCATCCCCCGGAAAGAGTCGATTAAGGTTGGCAGGGCAAGAGCCCGGATCCGAAGAGATAAAATCGCGGCTGTGGTTAAGCAAGCCAGACAAATTCACAGTTGGTACAACTGTCACCGTGCCTTTTAATGTGTTGCCTACTAAATCTCGGATAATTTGCTGAGCAGCCAACACACCGTTTAGCTCATCACCATGAATCCCGGCAGTGATCAGCAACTTCGGGCCGTCTTGACTGCCTTTGAAAACAGAAACCGGCATGTTTTTAGGTTGCCCTAACCCATCACTGGTTACTTGAAACCAAAACTGATGCTCTCCAATCGGTAAGTCTTCAACATTTAAGGCGCCAATAACCTGCCTACCTTGTAAAACATCGCCTAAGTACTCTGTTTTCATCCAACGTCTCCATCTTGTTGAGCAAAATTTATTCTTTTCTAAGTTTTGGCATCATAGAGGATATCTTAATCAGTACAAACAGTTAATAAGATGAAGAAGCTCTAACCTCACCATAAGGTTCACCCATATCATTATCACCTCACCCAAATAGAAACTTGAAAAAGTAACCGAATAAGGAAATACGAGTGGTATACCCATTCACAAACCACTCAGGTTCCTGAAATAAAAGTGCAATAAAATCAACACTTAAAAAGTTCCCTATTCACGAAAATGTAATTTTACAGAAATGAAAGCTTAATTTAGCTGCTCTAGATTAGTTTCATATCGAAACGGAGAGCGCATTGCTCACGGATTTTAAAATACAAGGTAAGTGATTATGAAAAAGGCAGTTCTAGCTTCTGCAGTGGTAGCGGCACTAGTTTCAGGTTCATCGTTAGCAGCAACGGTTTACAGCTCTGATGGTACAGAACTTAAAATTGGTGGTCGTGCAGAATTCCGTGGTGATTTCATTGGTTCCGGTGGTGCTGAAGTTGAAGGTTCAATGAAAGATAAAACTCGTTTCCGTTTAAACCTTGGTGGTAAAACAGAACTTACAGATACTGCAACGGCATTCGGTTTCTACGAAGCTGAGCAAGACACAGGTTCTGATAAGTTTGAAAACCGTTACATGTACGCAGGTGTTGATTTTGACGGCCAAGCCGTTTCTGTCGGTCGCCAAGATATGGCTTCAGTTATCGTATCTGACTTTACAGATATCACTGAGTTTTCTGGTGTGCAGCAAGCATTCGGTGCAGCTTCTGATAAAGAAGATGGTGTATTTGCATACCGTGGCGGCTTTGATGCCCTGCAACTAGAAGCCACTTACCAAACCAACAGCAAAAAAGACTCTGACGGCTACGGCATTTCTGGTGTTTACTCACTGCCAATGGGCTTAGATCTTGGCCTAGCCTACTCAGGTGAAGACCTGAGTAGGCTAGGCCAAGATCTAAGCCCATTGGCAGTGAGTAAACACCAGAAATGCCGTAGCCGTCAGAGTCTTTTTTGCTGTTGGTTTGGTAA
>NZ_JBFRVX010000693.1:0-2063 GCF_041475345.1 Vibrio sp. 10N.222.48.A3
CACGGTGAGAAAGGCACAACTTGGGAAGGTGGCGTAAGAGCCCCTGCACTGGTTAGCTGGCCGGGTAAAATCCCAGCGGGTACTGTAGGCAATGGCATCTTTGATGGTATGGATTGGTTACCCACTCTTGTCGCTGCGGCTGGTGGTCCAACGGATCTAAAAGAAAAACTGCTGAAAGGTCACGATGGCTTTAAAGCGCACCTTGATGGTTACAACCAAGTGGATATGCTGACTGAGAAAGGTGAGTCAAACCGTAAAGAGATCTACTACTACGAACGAGACAAGCTGCAAGCGGTTCGTGTTGGTGATTGGAAGGCGCACTTTGTGGTCCAAAATCATGGCTGGAGTGGTCCGAAAGAGGAGCTAAATGCACCATTACTGTTTAACTTACGTCGTGACCCATACGAGAGAGCGGCGGAAGAGTCGGGCATGTACTTGAAGTGGATGGGGCAAAAAATGTGGGCATTTGGTCCTGCTCAAGCTGCTGTACAACAACATCTAGCAACCTTCCAAGAGTGGCCCCCAGTGACACCAGATTTACCAGCTGAAAAAACAGGTGGTGTGGGTAACTAATACGCACTTGTAAAAACTAAGTGCCCGGTTAACAAACCGTTGACTGGGCATTTTTTGTTTGGTCTATCAATCTTTTCTTTGAGTAAAAATAAGCCCGAGTTAATAGAGTTCTGAGTAGATGGTAGCGCAAGCTAATCCCCAAGAGGCAACTTATAGCTGTTTTTCAACTCTTTAACCGAGATATTCGACTGAATCGCACTTACACCTTTTACTCGTCTGATCGAGCTAATACGCTCAAAGTACTCTTCTAAATCTTTCGCTAGCACTTGAATCATATAGTCGGCGCCGCCTGCAATACAGTGACACATAGGAATCCAATCGGTTACTTCGACAAACTCTTCAAACGGTTCTGTGTTTTCTACTTCATGGTTACCTAAGGTCACAAGAGTAAAACCAGCCACATGAAAACCAAGCTTTTTGCGGTTTAGCTTCGCGGCGTAACCATCGATATAACCCGTCTCTTCCATGCGTTTCCAACGGCGCCAACATGGGGTTTCGCTGAGGTTCACTTTCTCTGCGAGCTTGCTGTTGCTCATGCGTCCGTCTTGTTGGATATGTTCTAAGATGGCGATATCTGTGTCATCTAACACTTCTTTGGTGGATTCTTTCTGTTTCATGGTGTTTTTAGGAAGGTCTTGCTCAAATTTGCATTAATATTAGCCTATATAGCAATTTAATTCCTAGTCGAATCTGTAAACTCTCTCCGTATAAATACTTTACTTATTAGGAGTGAGAGGAAATGAGCTCTCAATTAATGCTGGCGTTCTTGCTATTTTCAACATCAATTGCAATTACACCTGGGGCAGGCAATATCGCATTACTTGGGATTTCAAGTCGTTATGGATTTGCTGCGACTTTACCTTTTATCTCTGGGAACGCTGTTGGCATCATCATCGTACTGGCAGGATCCAGTGTCGGATTGGTGAGTCTATTTACCCTTTACCCAGATCTTTATAACATTTTGAAATACGTGGGTGCGGCTTACTTGCTGTTTATGGCGTGGTCGATTGCGAACATGCAAATCGAAGAAAGCACCACAGATAAACGTTCAGGTTTTATGTCAGGTGTGTTGGTGCAGGTGTTAAACCCTAAAGGTTGGATAGCTTCATTAACCGTGTTTTCGCAATTCATTACTCCGAATGCAGATTACTTGATTCAAGTAGTGACCATTATCGCGGGTATGGTGATTACCGGTGTGCCGTGCATGTTGGTGTGGGCGTATTGCGGCACCATGCTGAAAAAATTACTGCAATCACCAAAACAGATGATGTTTGTGAACCGTTGCTTGGGTGGAAGCTTAGCGATGGTGGTTGCCTTTATGCTTTATCAACCGGCATAAATCACAAGGAAAAAAACCACTCCTAAATCCATAGGAGTGGTGTCTAAATGTCGACTAAGTCGTTAACAGTAAAGAATTAAGTTAACAAATATTTAAGGAACTTGAGTTAAAAGCTTTTATGCCTAGAAGCTTTTAAGTTTTAAGTTTTAAG
>NZ_JBFRVX010000694.1:0-4815 GCF_041475345.1 Vibrio sp. 10N.222.48.A3
CTTGGATGTTGTGAGGCTAGATAAATTCTCATACTCATGAGCACATTTCATTAACTGCTTCGAAAGCATCCTTTTCAAATTCAGCCGACCTTTTTGGATTGAAGTTTTACTATTACCTCTTCTTTGCCAAGCACTTTTTTGGGTTGTGTTTGAGTTTTTAACGTAAGGCTTGGTTTTTGTGCTCGCTGGGCGTAAAGTCAAAGTAATCAACATCTTGGTATGCCACGTATCATTGTGCAATCAGCTAACAAGGCGCTAAAGACGGACTAACAAACGCTTGGCATCTTTAGCTTGGTTTAGTCGTGTGTTTAAGGTGTTTTAATTGAGTGAAGTGGTAGGTTTGTTAGCCACTTAGCTAATCGTTAGCATTATTTTCAGTTCAGAGGTAAAAATGAAAATTATTGAACAATATAGTGAGTTGGGACAAATTTTTGATGCAGTTAACGACTCCAAAATTACAATTGTCTCCGCATTTGCTAGTGGGACAGAATCAATAGTTAAAGGATTGACAGCTAGAAATAATGTGGAATTAATTGTTGGTACAATTAATTCATTTTCTTCACCAAAGTATATTGAGAATCTAATAGACTTAGAGTCTGAAAATTTAAATATTTATATGGATTTTCGCTATGCGAATAGTACACACTGGAAGCTATACTTAATTGAACCTAATGTCGTTATTATTGGCAGTGCGAATTTCACTGCACTAGGTGTTAGCTTAAAAAGAGATACGTTAGTCTTTCTAGAATCAGAAGACCTATATAATGAATATCTAACCAAAGTAGAAAATCTTAAGTCATCTCCATTAGTGCTTAACTGCCAAGAAAAGAATTTTGAGCATCAATTCGAACTATACAAGCAATCATTCTTTGAATCTCAAGCGGCAAATCAATCTGTTAAAGCAAAGTCTACTCTAGATAGCTGGTTAGCAGATGATCACAATCAAGCAATTCCTTTGTTTATCTGGGACAGAGAATTGGTCTCAGAAACATATCAGCAAGCGTTTGAGTTAATTCAAGATCAAGACCCTGAAGTTGAATCAGAAGAAAGTTATCGTCTTTCGACATATACATGTAAACCAAAAGATCTCCCGTATAGAGAGGGAAGTTTAGTTATCACTATGAGTGAAAAAGGCTCATATATCCAATTTGAAAGGTTCGACAGGATCCTTTACAAAGACGGAGTTCATTACTTGTATTCGTTTAAGGGAAAGCGGAAAAATGCGCCTTTTGATATCTCAGAAATAACTATGGGTATAAAATCTATTGTAAGTGAATTATACGATAAAGAGCAGGCGGTTTTATATCGTGAAGATATCGAATCTATAGTGAAAAAATAATGCTAACGAATAAGGATTAAGGTGTTGCGCAGCCAACACTAAATCCCAAGTGTTGAACAAGCCCGAAGCCACTCTATTAAGTAAATTGTACGATTGCATTTGAAGGGCACATCGCTTTGAGGCTTTTCTCAAGGCGAGCGAGGTCAAGATAAGATTGCGATAGCAATCTTATCAAACAGTTAGCTGTTTTTCGTTTCTTTCGTCGTCACATCTCCTCTGATTTCGCTAATGCCATTCTCCTTATTATCAAATGCCTTTCGGCTACATGGGTCGGCTTACTCCAACGCACGCCATCTCATGTGCACAGCAAGGGCATACTCGCATCGCTTTGCTCCTTACCGGTGCTGGTACTGGCGGCATCATATAGAGTAGGTTCAACAGCAACAGCTGAATACGAACTCTTAAGGCGTGTGCTTGACCACGTAAAAATCCGTAGTCTCTTACTCGCTGTAACCCTTTGGGGAGCACGTGCTGCAAAATGAGCAGCAAGAACTTAAGGATGGGCAAAGTGCGCGTTCGCCATGTATTGGTTTGGCTCTCTTTATAGCGGAACGTGACCGTATCATCGGTGATATGGATGATGTCTTCATCAGGCAACACACCACGATAGAGATAGCGAGCTAAATAGCTCAGTGCAGCCTGACCATAACCAACCTGCCTACAATCGACCACCCATTGTTTGGGAATGCCACTCGGCAGCCACAACGTTGGGTGCTGATTAATTGCTTCTAGCATTCTTGCTCGCCAGACTTTGGCTAAAGCAAATGCGTTAAAAAGGTAACGTTTGTTGCCTTTGTGCCACGTTTGTCTTGATGGGTCGTATTGGCCTGCCGCCACAATAATGTGCAGGTGTGGGTGCAAGTTTCGTTGTCGGCTGTGGGTATGCAGCACGGCTGTAAACCCAAGTTCACCTTGCATCTGCCTCTTCGCAAAGTCCTTTAAAACCCCCGACGCAACCTTAAACATACCGTTATATGTCGCTTTAGGTTGATGCCTTGCTAAAACCCTTAGTTGATACGGTATGTTTAAGGTCACCATGAAATAGTGAACAGGTAACCGCTTTTGCTGCTGACGTTGTAGCCAGTCAGAAGTGGTGCGTTGTTGGCATTGAGGGCAGTGTCGATCACCACAAGAAAGCGGTAATCGGTCGTCGTGATGGCAGTGGCTGCAAAACCACTGTGACCGACCTTGTTGCTCTGTTTTGCAACGCAGCATCGCACCAATGGCCCGATGCATATCGCCATTGAGCTGCGCATGATAGTGACGCTTAAGCGTAGAGTGGTGTTGGCGAAGCAGTTCAATAAAGGTACTCATGTAATGCTCCCCGTTAAGTCTAGAGCGTCAGTTAAATGGTTGATGGCCATCGCAGCATCGCGTTGTTTTAGCGCAGTCATTCGGGTGTAACGGGCTGTGGTATTAAGGCTTGCGTGACCCAGCAGCGTTTGCAGTGAACGCAGGTCAAGCCCTTGCTCAAGCAAGTGCGTTGCAAAGCAGTGTCTGAGAGAGTGGGGGCTGGCGTGTTTTTGGATGTCACACTCTTTGAGCACAAGCTTCATGGTTTTTTGAATACCGCCTCTGTCCATCGGTGCGTCGTCACCTTTTCCAAGCCCGGGAAACAGTAAGCGAGGGTGCTTGTGGCTGAGCCAGTGTGTGGGGAGTGCCTTAAGCGTTCGCAGAGGAAGCGGCACCATTCGGTCTTTGCCGCCTTTTCCTTCGCGTATGTGAACCCGCATCGTTTGGCTGTCGATATCGTGAACCGTAAGGTTGAGTCCTTCACCAAGGCGTAATCCCATGCTGTAAAGAGTTAAGAAGAACACTTGATAACGGGCTTGTCGCGTGTGGTTAATCAGCGAGCTGACTTGTTGCGGTGTGAGTATGTCAGGCAGTCGTTTTACCTGTGGCGGCTTGACGATATTGAGCCACTCCCACTGTTTACCCAGTGTGTAGCGATAGAAAAACTGCAAGCCATTACGATCGAGTTTAATGGTGCTCCACGAGTGGGTTTGGATAAGAGACGCAAAGAACTGTTTGAGATCGGCCGTGGTTAATGTGTCAGGAACGTGATCGAAATGAGCGGTGATCCGACGAACAGGACGAGAATAGGCATCAATGGTCGCGGGTCGTTTACCTTGCAGCTTTAGGTTGGTAAGGTGTTGTTCATAAAGGGCGTTGTAGCGTTCTAAGTCGGTGGGATTCATAAGTTACTCCTGTCAACGACCATCAGGGTGATGGTGTGACAAGAGTATGGCTTGCACTTGTTTTACTCTGCCGCGCAGCGGCTTCGTTCAACAACCTGTTTAAGACAGATTCTGTAGTTGACCCGATCTACTGGACACCTTCAATTGTAATTGGAGGTGTTTATGCCAGCTTATAAATCAGGTAAAAAACTCAACAATATCCCACGGAATTTAAGGTAATTGCCATCCGATTTTCGCTTCGAGAAGGAGCTACAGTTAAAAGCGTGGCGCTATCATTAGATATCCACCCTTATATGCTTTCTAAATGGCGAAAGGACTATCGAGAAGGGGGTATTATGGAAGATAAACGCAAGAAAAGGACTCAGATCCCGAGCCAGAAAACTGAGTCTAGTCGGATTGCAGAGCTTGAACGTCAGAACGAACAACTTAAGCTCGAGAATGACTTGTTAAAAAAATGGCAACGATTCGTTGCCCAAGAAAATCGACAAAATTCCGATTCATAGCCCATTACAAAACACGTTATTCCATAGTATTGATGTGCCGTTTTCTATCTGTTTCTAAGTCGGGTTACTACGCATGGCTTGGCAGAGAGCCAAGTCGCTATGCTCAAGAAGAGCAGGCTTTGAAGAAGCGAATAATTAAAGTGTTTTCTCAGAGTCAAGAGACCTACGGTAGTCCAAGGGTTCATGCAGAGCTTAGGCGCCAAGGAGTTTTGGTTAGCCGCAAGCGTGTGGCTCGGATCATGAGAGAGCAAGGCCTACGAGCGCGAAGTTATCGGATTTACCTAAAGATGGCCAAGCTACATCGGTTCTATCAATCGATTAAGAATATTGAAAAAGATACACCAAAACCAACGGCAGTTAATCAACAATGGTCTGGAGATCTAACGTATATAAAGCAAGGTAAACGTTGGATGTATCTAGCGGTCGTTATCGATCTTTACTCGCGTAAAATCGTCGGTTGGTCGCTTGGTAGCAAGAAGAGTACACAGCTAACGATGAGTTCGTTGAGAATGGCAATTAGAAATCGAAAGCCACAAGAGCGATTATTGTTTCATACCGACAGAGGCTCTGAATATCGAGCCCATGAAGTTCAAGCTTTACTATCAAAAAATGGAATTGTCCCGAGTATGAATCGTCCAGGTCATTGTACTGATAATGCGGAGGTGGAGTCGTTCTTTCATACGCTCAAAGGCGACATAATTAGGAAATATAGCTACGTGGCATTTTTGAACTCCCTCGAAGTAAATTCTTACTGTTTTGCATAGTAAACTAGTTG
>NZ_JBFRVX010000695.1:0-1168 GCF_041475345.1 Vibrio sp. 10N.222.48.A3
GGATACCGCCCCTACCACCTCACCAGCCACTATAATTGGGCTGCGATTAGCAATGATTCGCTTATTGTTCAGGTACAGCTCAACATCGTGATCGGTATCGCCAGTCGATAACAGCTGTTCTAAGTCACTGCCCGCTAATACATCTGATAGACGTTGCTGATTGAGTGCTTTATCTCGGTCTATGGACAAAATATCGCACGCGCTTTTGTTTATTGAGCGCAAAATGCCGTTCTTATCAATGCTCAAAATACCTTCTTTCACGGTACTCATAGTCACATCAAGTTCTACATATAAGCGGCCAATTTCTTCAGGCTCAAAGCCTAAAATAGCGCGCTGAAAACGGCGAGACACATAGCTTGAAATCACCGCATTGACGGCAACCACCAGCAACGCCATCACAATCAAAAAGGCTAAGTAAGGTTCAATTCTGTCTTGTAACGAGTCCAACAAGTAGCCAACCGACACCACGCCAATGACAGTGCCTTGTGGGTCTTTAACCGCGGATTTACCACGGACAGAAAAACCAAGTGATCCTTTGGCCGTCGACACATAAGATTCACCCAACACCAATGCTTTTTGGTTATCACCACCGCGCATGGGTTTACCAAGCCGGTCATCATAAGGGTGAATCATGCGGATACCTTTATCATCTCCCACAACGATAAACGCCGCGCCAATGAGCTGGGTAAGGTTTCGAAATTTAACTTGAGTTTCTTCAGACAGAACGTAGGGAGCGCCATTAGGGCCCATCGTTCCATTTTCTTGAATAATGCTGGTGACAAGTGGCGATTCAGACAGAAATTCAGCAACACCTAACGCTTTCAAACCCATCTCTTGTTCTTGAGATTGTTTGATGTAGTAAAAACCAGCACCTGAGAGTATCAAAAGCTCAACAAGGCCAGTGACCGTCATGATAATCAGTAACCTTTTACGGAAACTGATACTGCTCCATTTCATATTCCACCGTCCCTAGTGTTAGACGAATGATGTTAACACTAAGTTAACCGCATGACCTTTCTAGCTATGCGAATTTGTGACTGTTACTCAACTAAATAATTGAGCAGATTGTTAATTGATAATCCTTTACGTTATTCATTTCGATTAATCGTTCATTTTTAGAACGGATTAGCTTAAAAAGCAAAGTAAACGAATGAATATTGAGCTAGAT
>NZ_JBFRVX010000696.1:0-511 GCF_041475345.1 Vibrio sp. 10N.222.48.A3
GCAAGTGATGAACGTGGTTGATGCGGTGATTCCGAACAAACCAGCATTCATGAATACACAGCTGTTCTTCAACCCGGTAAATCCGCAACAAAAAGACTTCTGGCATCGTGACTGTCAATACGACTACGACGTTGATGACCAAATGAAAGTCATCATGGAAACCCAGGTATTGCATCTGCGAGTGCCCCTTTTTGATGAGCCCGGTATGGAGCTTATCCCCGGCACGCACAAACGTTGGGATAACGAAGAAGAGTACAATGTTCGCCAAGAAGAAAACGGCAAAGTGAGCAGCGATGACATCTCTGGTGGTAAGCAGATACCATTAGCCGCCGGTGACTTATTGGTTTTTTCAGCGGATATGATCCACCGAGGCCGATATGGCTTGGATCGTTTGGCTTTGGATATTTTGATCTTTGATTCGGCGGCAGACTATGTCGACTACGTTGATGATGACTGTTTACCAACACCAGCCATGTTGAGCAATATTACCGATCCAAGATTGTTTATGAAC
>NZ_JBFRVX010000697.1:0-1400 GCF_041475345.1 Vibrio sp. 10N.222.48.A3
CCCATTTACCGGGGAATTCGGTGTAAGCCAGTAAGAAAGCCATAAGGATTGCAGGAACAATCACTAATGAGATGGCGGACAAAGATACGCTGAAGGATACCGCGACGATTTGCCACAATTCGTGGTCAAAACTCACCAGTAGATTCATTGCATCAATCGTTGTTTGCCATAGGGTCATGAAGTATCTCGTTTGAATCGATAATAGGCTTTTATCGGTAGTGTCTGATGTTAATCATAGCTGACACAAACTATTTGAGCCTGTATTGGTCAGCGATTGTTTCTAAGCTTGAATGCCTTTAAAGCAAGGCGGTTTTTAAACGTGATTATTTAGGTGGTCTCGTTGACTGTTTAGTTAAGCGTAGCGCTAGTTGGTTAGGGTTAAACCTTCAACGCTACGCTTTACTCACAACCCACGACTCATTTCTTACAACAAGCTATTCTGCGCTTGCAACCAACTATTCTGCGTTTGCAACAAACAGTTGTTTGCCGTGCAGTTTAAAGTCGTTGATCAGTTTCTGGCCTTTAGGGTTAACCAACCAATCACTGAATACTTTCGCTGCTTGGTAATTGATGCTTGGGTAGCGTTCTGGGTTAACAAGAATCACTTGGTAAGGGTTAAATAGGTTCTTGTCGCCTTGGAACAACACTTTAAGGTCAAGTTTGTTTTGGTAAGCCAACCAAGTACCACGGTCTGTCATGGTGTAGCCTTGCATTTCAGACGCCATGTTCAGAGTAGGACCCATTCCTTGACCAACGCTGCGATAGCCGCCAAAGTTTGGCTCCATCTTAGTTTGTGCCCAAATACCCATCTCTTTCTTATGAGTACCAGAGTCGTCCCCACGAGAAACAAACGTCACGTTGTTGTTCGCGATTGCTTTGAACACATCAGCTACTGCTTTTTGAGATTCAATCTTCGCAGGGTCGCTTTGTGGGCCAACGATAACAAAATCGTTGTACATCAGCTTACGAGGTAAAACGCCGTAACCTTTTTCAACGAAGTTCGCTTCAGCTTTTGGTGCGTGAGTCATTACCAAATCAACATCACCGTTTTCACCCATGCGAAGTGATTTACCCGTACCCGCAGCGAGAACATCAACCTTAATACCAGAATCCTTTTCGAACTCAGGCAATAAGTAGTCCAGTAAGCCTGAGTGGTAGGTACTTGTGGTTGTCGCCAATTTGATATGAGTGGTGTCTTCCGCGCTGCTAGCCGTGTAACTGACGATAGATAGAGCTGCAATAGTTAGGGGAATTGCTTTCATTATTATTATGTCCATTCTGTTATAAATGAATGACATGCCTCTATTTTTAAAGGGCTCAAAGAAGGGCATGTGCATAAGACGCTAATTGTTGTAATTAGGAATCTACACCTAATAAGCAAGCTTAATGCCAATAAATAG
>NZ_JBFRVX010000698.1:0-1290 GCF_041475345.1 Vibrio sp. 10N.222.48.A3
TCTTTCACTTTAAATACATTAATACCGTAACGCTGACGCCCCATTAGGCGAAAGGTTAGTAATTCTAATCGGTTTTGACCGACGAGTTGCGTACGCTGATTCACTGAATCAAGAATACCCGTCATGAGCTCATCTCCATATCAAACTTTTTGGATAGAAAGTGTTAGTCTACTGCAGGCTACGAACCACTAGAGAAATAAAATGACATATCATAAAGCAAACATATATCTTTTTTCCATAGCTATGTGTAGAACTATTTTTAAAACTGTCGCTAAGTTTATCGGCATTCTAACAATATTGTTTAGTTTTTTTACACACGCGGCAACGCCGGAACAAATTGACATGATCCAATCAGCGGCTGAGCAACACATCCTTGACTCGGTGGAGCAACCGCGAGGCGGTGAACTTTTTGTTAATTCCGCTAATGTAGACTCTAGAATCAAAGCAACAAATTGTCCTATCCCCCTTGAGACAAGTGCCTCTACAACAACCAACACTCGCAGCAGCATTACTGTTTTAGTTCGTTGTGTTCCTGATGAATGGCGTGTTTACGTGCCAGTGCGCCTTTCAATGTCAGTACCACTTGTCACAACGACTCGTTCACTGGCGAGAGGCGAAATTGTCGGTCAATACGACGTCACAACTGCGATGATCTCTCTCAACAAATTTCGTCGCCAAGGCTTTACCACTCCACAACAAGTCATCGGTGCTAAGGTAAAAAAGAACCTAAGACCCGGTGATGTTGTCGAAAGAGGCGATATTTGTGTCGTATGTCGAAATGAGAAGGTTATCATACAGGCAGTAAAAGGTGGCATGACCATTACCACCAAAGGTACTGCACTTACCGATGGCTCAATGGGTGATCAAGTTAGGGTGAAAAATGACAAATCACAGCGTATAATCGAAGGTATTGTTACCAGCATGTCTGAAGTCACGGTTTACTTTTAACACTTCACTTTAAAGTGTCGGTATCGTTAGCGCTTTTATTCTCAACTCTAACATCCAATTATAACGGTTGAGGTGTTTGGTTCGTTTTCGACTATTGAGCTAAAAATTGCTAAAGTATTCTCACCCATGGTCGATATTGACTGTACAGGTTCCCATTTTGAAGAAAAAGGCTTAACTATGGCAGGTATTGATAATATTCGTTCAGGGCAAACCCTAGCGAGCACTAACCGCTCAGCAGTGCGCTCTGATTCTAAGTCTGAGGCATCAAGAGCTGATGTGTCATCTAAATCACCCGCAAGCAAAGATGCGGTTTCACTAAGCCAACAAGGCAAGGCGAGTGGT
>NZ_JBFRVX010000699.1:0-3878 GCF_041475345.1 Vibrio sp. 10N.222.48.A3
GGTATGGAACTCGATTATGCGGACAACGGCGAACTCGGCCTGCAACTCGCGTTGGAAAACTCATTTGATATCATCATATTGGATCTGATGTTGCCAAGAATGGACGGCCTCACGGTTTGTAATAAACTGCGAGACCAAGGCAACGCGACACCTATTTTGATGCTGACCGCGCTAGATAGCCGCGATGATATGTTGAAAGGGTTTGAGCATGGTGCCGATGACTATCTAACCAAGCCTTTTGATTTGGATATTTTAGAAGCAAGAATGAACGCACTAGTTCGTCGTTACCGCGGAAAAGTAGCCTCTTCAAAACTTCAGTTCGGTGAACTCACCATCGACCAAAAAACCCGTAAAGCTTACCGCCAAGATAAGCTTCTTGCGCTAAACCCAACCACTTACACCATACTTGAGATGCTCTGCCAAAACGCACCGGAAGTGGTGACTCGTGAAGATATCTCCTACAAATTATGGGAAGAAGATGAACCCAATAATGATGTGCTGCGCAGTCACATCTATCAATTACGAAATCAACTCGACAAGCCTTTTGACAGTCAAATGTTGATTACGGTTCCTAAAATAGGATTCCGCTTGGAGTCATCTAATTGATTTCCAACTTTCTGACAAGCACTAAAACCCTCACCGGCCGCTTAGCTGTTTTCTTTGGGCTAATGGCCGTGATTGTGTCTGCGTTCGTCTATGTCGTTTTTATTGTCGCGCTCTACATGTCTGAAGACCGGGTCGGTGAAAGACGCATCTTGATTGACCGCAATTACGCCGTCGAGCTATTTCAAGCCGGAGAAAGTGGTGAGTTAAGAATTGATGATCTGACCGTCGCCTATAACGACCCGTCATTCGTACCTCCCGAATATTATAAGCTCATTGCAAATAAAGAGAGCTTTCTCGGAGAGATCGGCGAAGAGCCAGAGTCAAGAATGGTCTATGTTGGCGAGTATTCTGACAAAGGAAAAACCCACCCAATAATCCTACTTTCCGAAATAGACCGTGTTGAATTTGCTATTTCTGAACTTGTGTACGCGACCGCCTTTGTGCTCACGTTACTTTCTATCTTAATTTTTAGTTTTGGTGCTCTGCTCTATCGACTGTCAAAACGACTGATTGAACCATTCAACTCTCTGTCTGAGCAACTTGAGTCGAATAAACTCAATCTCAACGAAGAGTTCGGTGTGAGTGATGATGCGGCAGTTGAATTTCGTCAGCTAACCGATCAACTGAATCAGTATCGTCGAGAAATCAATTCCTTGGTCAAGCGTGAACAAGCCTTTGCTCGATACTCAAGCCATGAGTTAAGAACACCACTAACCGTTGCTCGTGGTGCGAATAAATTGCTATTGAGAAGCGAAACAACCGAGTTTCAATCTCGGCAGGTTGAACGCATTGATGAAGCCATTGTTCAGATGTCTGAGATGGTCGATGCCCTGCTTGGCCTAGTTCGTTACGAAAGAAATAGTGACGATGCACCGCTGCGCTTGTTTAGCCAGCAAGAATTAGAGACCATCGTTTCCAAAAATACGTTACAAGCAAATGAGAAAGCAGTCGAAATATCCCTACTCGTTCAATCTGAGCCTATAATTCAAGCCACCAGTGCGATCATGAACATGTTGGTTGGCAACTTGTTGAGAAATGCGATTGCAGCGACCAATAGTGGCACAGTGAGCATCACTCTCTCACAAGACAACCTGGTAATTGAAGACCAAGGAGAAGGCCTTCAGGAACAGTACAATCCGAATGGTCATGGATTAGGTTTATTGATTGTCGACGACTTGTGCCAGCGATTCCATTGGGACTTTGAGTTGGTCAATCGCAACTCTGGAGGGTGTACTGCAAGAATCGCCTTTCAGACAGATTCCTCCTTATCCACATTAAAGCAAGCAAACTCGTAATACGAAGCTCAATACCCTATGAAAACTTGATTTAGTTGGTTTACAGCGCTCGCTAGCTACTAGATACTCAGTAGTCCTTTTTGATTTAAAAATGCTGGCTCTTGAGTCAGCATTTTGTCTAAGTGCGATGAAACTAAATAATAGCCCTGTAACTCAGCATCAATACAACGATCACACCTTTTTCTTAAAGCGAGACGATAAGCTTCACTCCCACTTTTGCGGCAACAAAGCCAGAAAGTTCATGAAGCTACTGGAAGACGATCACCCAAACACCACCACTCTAATAAGCTATGGGTCCGCTCAAGCTAACTCCTTGTTCTCGCTAGCCGCACTTGCAAAAATCAGAGGCTGGACGCTTGAGTTTTACGTCGACCACCTTCCTCAATGGCTACAAGAACGCCCACTCGGCAACTACCGTGGCGCTATCGATCTTGGGGCTAAGGTTATTTCAGTCAAAGAAACAGGCTCTGAGCTTCATCCACAAGCGTATATTGGACAAATAAGGCAACCAGGTTCCGATTGTATTGTGTTACCTGAAGGTGGACGTTCTCAGCTTTCTGAATATGGCGTGAAGCAACTGGCGATGGAAATACTCAGCTGGACGCGCTTCGAAAACAAACACGATTTTGTGGTGGCACTACCCGCTGGTACAGGCAGTACGGCTCTGTATCTACATAAGCATTTAAAAGTACACAATATCCCGGTGTTAACCTGTGCGTGTGTAGGTGGTAATGACTATTTAACTCAGCAATTCGATGAACTTGGCGAATCCGATCACCCACAGATTTTACCGCTCAAAACCAAACACCATTTTGGTAAGTTGTATCAGCAGGATTATCAAACTTGGTTAGACCTGCAAGAGCAAACTGACATTGAGTTTGACCTGCTCTATGACCCTTTGATGTGGCAATGCTTAGTACAGTGGCAACAAGACAACCCAACTAAGACCATCATCTATATTCATCAAGGCGGCATCTTAGGCAATGAATCGATGTTGCCGCGCTATCAGCGGAAGTATCCGGAGATGAGCATTAGCAAAACCAACACATCTTGGTAATTTTTTTCCTTTATTCTCCAGTTTAGCTATTCAAGTTATAAACTGAAATCTGGCGAGAATCATCGCGTTATCTATACTTTCGATTGGAACATCAATTGTCATCGAAAGGAATCACGCATGCGAACAATCACTACGCTCGGCCTGTTTTCAGTTTTACTGCCCTTCTCTGCGATTTCAGGAGAAAACATCACTTACCAAGTCGATGGTATGGATTACGAAGGTTATTGGAGTGAAGCCAGTGACCAAGCGCCTTTGGTGCTGCTAATTCACGATTGGGATGGCTTAACTGATTACGAAAAGAAACGTTCTGAGATGCTCAACGAACTCGGTTACAACGTGTTCGCCATCGACCTATTTGGTAAAGGCATTCGCCCTACCGAAGTGAAAGACAAAAAACAACACACAGGCGAGTTGTATAAAGACAGAGAAAAAATGCGGGCACTACTTAATGCGGGAGCGATGGAAGCGAAAAGGCTTGGTGGTAACTTAGATAACAACGTGATAATGGGTTACTGTTTTGGTGGCGCAGCCGTTTTAGAAGCCGCTCGTGCTGGCATCCCATCGAAAGCTTATGTCACCTTCCATGGCGGTTTATCGACACCTAAAGGACAAGACTACTCTGAGACAAAAGCTCCAGTTGTCGTGTTCCATGGTACAGCAGACGCCATGATCTCAATGCACGACTTTGGAAGCCTCGCAGCTCAACTTGAATCAAGCAAGGTTCCGCATGAAATGATCACCTACAGTGGTGCGCCACATGCCTTTACCGTATTCGGCTCAAACAACTATCAACAAGAAGCTGACCAGAAATCGTGGGATAGATTTACCCATGTACTAGAAACCACCACCAGATAACTTTCGATACCCACCCAGAAAAAACAACCCCATTCTAAAACTTAGAATGGGGTTACTTTCACCAT
>NZ_JBFRVX010000700.1:0-1075 GCF_041475345.1 Vibrio sp. 10N.222.48.A3
GTATTGGAAAGAATGATTAAAGTAGCGCCATGTTAAGTGAATTATTTTAGGGTAAACGTGATATACATCAGACTCTCAGTTGACTATAAATCAGCAAGTTACAGGATAATTAGTCATCAAGCGACTAATTATCCGTCACATTAGGCTTTATCAACTGCTAAATTCTCTTTAATTTTAAGTCTATTCAATAATCCTGAATACTCTCTCAGGTAATTGAAAGGATAATTACCAAAATTTAGATGATATTTGATAGGTTGTTCACACTAAAACTCCGTTACTAGCTAGGTTAGTAACTTTATCCCTTATACCCGTGCATAAACTCTTAGGCTATTTAATTAATTATTTTCGAGAGCTTATTTTATATAAGTACGTTAATAATATATTCGAGAATCAAATACCTACAATCTGACAATGCCTATGATTAGATACATTTACTCATATAATTCAACAAATATGAGACTCAGGGGGATGACATGAGAAGTATGGTGTTCAGCCAAGACATGGGCTTTCAGGAATCACGATGGCATCAACGAAGAGCAATCGACACCATAGCTTTTGGCACCATAGCTCTCAACACCATAGCTCTCAACAGATAGTTTCGTTGAAAGAAGAGCTAAACCGCTCTTGGAGTGGTATTGAAGTGGCGCTTAAATTCGCGACTGAATTGGGATGGGCTCGAGTAGCCGACTCGGCGAGCAGCATCGCTGATTCGTAAGCCTTCTAGTTGAATCAGTTCTTTGGCTTTGTTGAGTCTTACCTTCTTCAAATATTGAAGAGGAGATTCAAAGGTGACATTACGGAATGCATTGTGGAAGGCAGACACGCTCATGTTGGCTTCGTCGGCAAGCGATTGAACAGTGATGGTTTGGTCGTACTCTTCATGCACTTTAGACAGCGCTTTAGCGACACGTGCGTAATGGCCGTCATGATGAGCTAAATCAAACAACACACGCCCTTCTGAACCGGTTAGGGCGCGGTAGACAATTTCGCTGACCATGGCATCGCCCAATATATTGGCTTCAATGTCACAATGTAGAGTTTTGACCAATCGAGTAAAGCTCTCCAGCATTTGCTC
>NZ_JBFRVX010000701.1:0-3326 GCF_041475345.1 Vibrio sp. 10N.222.48.A3
GAGAGTAACTATGTCTCGTCGATTACCCCCATTAAACTCGCTAAGAGTGTTTGAAGCCGCGGCTCGACACTTGAGTTTTACGCGTGCCGCAGAAGAGTTGTTTGTTACTCAAGCCGCGGTCAGTCATCAGATCAAAGCGCTTGAAGAATTCTTATCTTTGAAGCTGTTTCGTCGAAGAAACCGCTCTTTGCTGCTGACTGAAGAAGGTCAAAGCTACTTCTTGGATATCAAAGATATTTTCACATCACTGGCAGAAGCGACAGACAAAGTGCTTGAGCGAAGTGAGAAGGGCGCATTGACCATCAGTTTGCCGCCGAGTTTTGCTATTCAATGGTTGGTACCAAGGCTCGCTGACTTTAATCAGCAAGAACCTGATATTGATGTAAGAATCAAAGCCGTTGATATGGATGAAGGCTCGTTGACCGATGATGTAGACGTGGCTATTTACTATGGCCGAGGGAATTGGTCGGGGCTCAGAGCCGATAAACTTTACCAAGAATACTTAATTCCTCTTTGCTCACCTTCCGTGCTGCTAGGAGCTAAACCTTTAGAATCTCTCAGTGATTTGGCATGTCATACGCTACTGCATGATACATCTCGAAAGGATTGGAAACAGTTTGCTAAGCAAAATGGTATTGATGGGGTAAACGTTAATCATGGCCCTATCTTCAGTCATTCAACCATGGTATTGCAGGCGGCCGCTCACGGGCAAGGTATTGCTTTGGGTAATAATGTGTTGGCGCAACCTGAAATCGAAGCAGGTCGTTTGATTGCCCCTTTTGATGAAGTGTTGGTAAGTAAGAACGCCTTCTATGTAGTGTGTCATGAGAAACAAGCTGACATGGGGCGTATTGCGACTTTCCGTGATTGGATGTTGGCGAAAGCGCAAAGTGAACAAGAGGACTTACTTGATGAATAACCTCATCATTGATGGTGAAGACAACCCAATAACCTTTATCTTTGCACATGGTGCTGGCGCAGGTATGGATCATGAGTTCATGCAGTCGGTAGCAAAAGGGTTGGCGTTTAAAGGGATACGAGTGATTCGTTTTAATTTCCCTTACATGATCAAACGTGCTGAAGATGGTAAGCGTCGTCCACCTGATCGAGCCCCTAAACTGCTCGAAGCTTACCAAGATATTATCGGACAGGTAGATGCCGATAAGCTTGTGATTGGCGGTAAGTCGATGGGAGGACGTATGGCGAGCCATTTGTCTGAAGTTGATAAGGTGGCTGCAATGGCCTGTTTAGGCTTTCCTTTCCATCCGCCAGGCAAACCAGAGAAATACAAAGGTGAGCACTTGGCTGAGTTAGCAAAGCCGTGTCTTATTCTACAAGGTGAGCGCGATACCTTTGGTAAGCGAGAAGAGTTTGCTGATTTCGACCTGTCGGATTCGATTCGTGTTGAGTTTATTCCTGATGGCGATCACAGCTTTAAGCCTCGTAAGAGCTCTGGCTACACCGAACAGCAGAACATAGCGTTAACCGTTGAGAAACTATCGGCGTTTATCAAAGAGGTGCTTAATGAGAAGTAAGTATTTACTCACTTTTGCAGGTATCTCTGGCGCAATAGCCGTAATGCTAGGTGCCTTCGCCGCTCACGGGTTAAAAGCTGTCTTGCCAGAGTATCTGCTAGGCGTGTTTGAGACAGGTGTTCAGTACCAGTTTATCCATACACTAGCAATATTGGCGTGTGGTGCACTGCTGCAGATGAAACTTGGCGCTAAATCACAAAAATATTTTTTCATTGCGGCAATTTGCTTTATCATCGGCATCCTTTGTTTTAGTGGCAGCCTTTATGGCTTAGCACTGACAGGAATAAAATGGTTTGGCCCTATAACACCGTTTGGTGGTCTACTATTTATCATTGGTTGGGGAGTCTTCTCCTTCGCTGCTTTGAATATAAAAGAGGTAACTCAGTGAAACACGTACTACTTTATTGTCGCTCTGGTTTTGAAAAAGAATGTGCTGGCGAAATTCAAGACAAGGCAACACAACTGGAAGTGTTTGGTTTTCCTCGCTTAAAGAACAATACAGGCTTTGTATTGTTTGAATGTTATCAAGCAGGCGAAGCCGATAAACTGGTAAAAGAGATCGACTTCCAATCGTTGATCTTTGCTCGTCAAATGATCGCGGTAGCGGTTGAAATCAAAGATCTGCCGACTGATGATCGTATTTCTCCAATTCTTGAGGCGCTTTCTGAGAAAGAAGGTTTCCCACGTTGTGGCGATATCCGTATTGAAACACCTGACACCAATGAAGCGAAAGAGCTTTTGAAGTTCTGCCGTAAGTTTACTGTGCCAATGCGTCAAGCAATGCGCGGTAAAGGGCTGATGACAGCGAAAGACAATGTTAAGAAGCCTGTGCTTCACTTATGTTTTATCGCGCCGGGTCACTGTTTTGTTGGTTACTCTTACCCAACCAACAACTCGCAGTTCTTCATGGGTATTCCTCGTTTGAAGTTCCCATCAGATGCACCAAGTCGTTCTACATTGAAGCTAGAAGAAGCATTCCACGTATTCATCCCTCGTGATGAGTGGGACGAACGTCTGGCTCCGGGTATGTGGGGCGTAGATTTAGGCGCGTGTCCAGGTGGTTGGACTTACCAATTGGTTAAGCGCTCTATGTTTGTTCACTGTGTTGATAACGGCATGATGGCAGATAGCCTAATGGAAACGGGTCAAATTAAGCACCACATGGTGGATGGTTTTAAATTCGAACCTGACCGTAAGAACGTCACTTGGATTATCTGTGACATGGTTGAGAAGCCAGCTCGTGTTGCACACCTTATGGGTGAGTGGATCATCAAAGGCTGGGCGAAAGAAGCACTGTTCAACCTTAAACTGCCAATGAAAGGCCGTTACGATGAAGTTCTGCAGGATATCGAAAACCTAAAGCAGTTCCTGATTGATAACAAAGTGAAGTTCAAGATGCAGGCGAAGCACCTTTACCACGATCGCGAAGAGATCACGGTTCATATTCAGTCGCTTTCGAATATCTCACCGTACTAATATTTACGTTAGTGTGTCAGTGATAAAGAAAATGCTCCTTTAAGGGGCATTTTTTATATCTGAAGTTTGTTTATGAGTTTGATTATCGCTTCGTATGGGTAGTTTAGAAAGGTTGGTCTATATGCGTTTTTTAGTCATATTTAAGTGTAAATGTGACTAATTCAACTTGGTTGATAGTCGTCGAATTGTCGACTATTAGTGTCGATATGAGACAAAAAAGCCGTAAGCTATCGATACTTACGGCTACCTAGTTCAGCGATGAAACGAAGAAGGGTTTATTTAAAATTCAGCAGTAAATTACAGCAAGAACATCCT
>NZ_JBFRVX010000702.1:0-3296 GCF_041475345.1 Vibrio sp. 10N.222.48.A3
ATATTAGCTAGCTTTGGTATAACTTCTGTAACCCAGTGATAATAATTAGTCGAATGTTCTTTTAATAAACTTACCACTAATCCATCTAGAGTTAACTTTTCACGAATAAACGAAATCTGAAAATCAAAACCTTCCAGTTCTTCATATTTCAAGAAAATATCTGGCCGCTTTAAATCATGAATATTTTCCATTAGGCTTAATTCATGATGGTACATATTTATTCCGGAAATTACAGCATCTGTAGAACCAATAACCTGAACTCCGCTTAAACGCACAACTTTAGTATCAGGTAATCTACCTTCAAGCGATGAACGTTTACATTCCTGATTATCTACATACAAGAGTGGACCTTGTACACTTGCATAGCGTTCAGATACATGTTGGATAATTTCACATCCCCCCCCCAATAACTCTAAATCCCCGACTAGTCTTACATCGAAACGATTTTCTTCGGGTTTATTTTCCTTAGATTTAAATAAACTTATTAGCCTAAAAAAAACATGGCGGTAGAATATAATACTGTCAATATATTGGTGACGAATAAACCTAGGGAACAAATAATATAGACTTCTCAATAACATTTAAAATCCATTTGTAATTTTACAAACTAATAAAACAAAAATTTCAATTCAATATCGAACGATAATTATCATTTCAACAAACGAGCATACCCAAAGCCTGATCGGCCAAAACCATTACCGTTATAAAACATAAGATAACTCTCTTTTACTTTTATTACATGGGGATATGCTATCATTTCAGAATCCCAGCCCGAAGCGCTAATATCAATTCCTGCAAGGTCGTCATTTCGATTCCAAACAATGCCATCCTTCGACTCGGCATATCCAATACGATAGCTAGCTTTTGGATCAGTTCTATAGTTTGTGAAATTACGGTATGAAAACCACATTCGATATCTTCCGTTTTCTTTGACTACAGAAGCTTTTACGATACCTGCCTCTTCCTCATTTTTATAGTCTATAGCGACTTTTCCTTCTCTGACCCAATTGATCCCATCTTCAGACTCAGCATATTTGATATGGTAACGTGGTTCCGATTTACCATTGACAACCTTCCAACCAGTACAGGATAAGTACCAATTTTTCCAAACACCATCATCAAATAAAACGCAAGTAGACGCCGAAAAATAAGGTTCTTTCCAATCTCTATCCCACAACGGCCCTTCGGAGAACCTAACAAATTTATCATCGGAAGAAGAAGCGATTGCTAAACCTACACTGTTGTGATAGGAAATATTATCCCTTACATTCCACCCGATATAATATAACCATCGTTCATCACCTCGATTAACAACCCATGATGGCATTACACCTCTATCATCAAATGTACCTAAGCTTCCAAGGTCAAGTAGAGGGCTTTCATTAATATGAATAATTTCTAAAGGGTTATCTGCATTAAGATCGACAAATGTTGGTAGACTTAAACCATCAATATTTCTAGTGGAAAAGTATACACGTATAATATTCTTATCTTCAATATAATCAGCAACTGGAGCTTGGGCATGAGTAACACTCCAAGGTATAGTGTTGTTGGGTTTATATATCAGCCCCACCTTTTCCCATTTATAATGATTAAAATACGTCATAGCTAAAACGAGTCCCTTTTTTCTTTGCGGGATGACCGATATACACTCCCCACTCTTCTGTTTCTTTTAAAGTTAGACACGAAGACATTGATAAGAGTGTGCCTTTGGCTAGATTGGAACCATCTCTTATAGTCGAATTAACACCTAGAAAGCAATTCTCGCCAATTACACAGTGCCCTGACATTACGACATGTGAAGTAAAAAAAACATGGTCTTTAACTATACCATGGTGCCCAATATGGTTCCCACTCCACAACACTACATTATTCCCAATTACAGAAAATGGTTGAATAGTATTATTTTCCAATATAAAACAATTCTCTCCAATTACATTGTTAAAAACTGTAGCTTTTGAACTGACATACGAAATGAAGTCATACCCTTTTTCTTTACCTTCTAAGTATACTTTTTCTCTTAGAGTATTCATTCTCTTTGCCATCATTGGCGCAAACAAATCATATTGTTCTGGAGGGTATTTTTTTTCCAACTCTTCAAAAGGTATAACAGGAAGATTATTATATCTTTTACATTTCATGTATTTTTCATGGACTGTAAAAGCAACTACTTTGTAAGGTGAATCCGTAGTCAAATAGTAATACGCAAGTTCGGCAAAGTCTTCAACCCCAAATACAACAATTGGCTTCATCACTAGTCCCTACTTATAGACGTAAACTGTATATTCATATAAACCATAGTCATTCCGTATGATATATTTCCTTGAGACATTTTTTGACAAGAACTCTGTGAGCAAGTCCAGAGAAAGGTGAAATAAATCATCCCTCTCCCAATCTACATTTTTTGACATTACATTGAACGCCATACCTATATTTACCTTTGCAAAAACACGAGTAAGTACAGCTTTGAAAAAGGATAACATTTCTTCGAATGAGAGGTCACATTTTTCAGTAAATACTCCATTTAGAATAGCGTAGTCAAACTGTGGTAATTCGGTATCGTTATTTAATATATCAACACAATAGTAGCTGTTGCCTGGAAATTTCTCCTTAGACAAGGTCACAAACTTCCTTGATATATCAAGGCCTGAATAATCTACATTATTAAGCTCTACATCTTTCAAGTATTCAAAAAAATGAGAAGCCCCACAGCCAAAGTCTAACAAGGAAATACGCGAGTTAAGATCTTCTTGTACAATTAAATCTTTCATAATTGCATATCGTAACCTCGCATCTTCTTTATTTGGCCAATCGACACCTAAATGAGTGTCACCATATAAATCTAAACATTTTTCGTAATGTTTCATTATCGTAAGATGTTGATTTTTCATAACTAGCCCTATGATTAAATCTTAGCAAAAACTGTTTTCAATCGCTAAGGTATTAAATTTGACTTAAAAGATCAGGAAAAAATAGCAAGGCAACGTTTATATATATTTATAAAAAGCCTTGATAGTTTATTTAAAAAAGTAGGTCTATCTAGACGTTCAAGTAATTGATTGTTTATAGCTTTCATTTCAATAACTTGGTCATTTATAGCTCTAATTTCATAATTTTTCACTTCTAATTTTTTTTGCATGACCTCAATGAAATCTTCCTTACCTTTTATTTTGCTTTTTAAAAGGTCTATTTCATCTTGCTGATAGCCGATTGACAACTGCAAACTCTGTATTACTTCAGAATTTTCATTAATCCTTTTCTCACTAGATTGATTATGTTCATAGAAATACTCAACT
>NZ_JBFRVX010000703.1:0-251 GCF_041475345.1 Vibrio sp. 10N.222.48.A3
CGCTGCGCGCCCTTGCAAAGCAGAACGATGTTGAGAGAGCGGACAGCCAAGCGGCTCCGAAAAGTGATACTCAAACAGAAAGGAAACTCTCATGGTGCAACAAAACTCAACCCCAACTCTCTCTAATTCAAATTCATCGACCAGCGTTTCGCCGCTGGGGCACGAAAGCTCACCAAAAAATGATGTCTCTAGTCCTTTGGCGGTATTGAAGTTGCGCTCTCAAGTCAAAAAGTGTCGTGATGAGGCGAAAA
>NZ_JBFRVX010000704.1:0-1079 GCF_041475345.1 Vibrio sp. 10N.222.48.A3
GCTATCAGCACTACTTAACGCAATACGAACAGTGGCGTGGTTTGGCTGAACGGCTGCTTGAATGGCAATCACTAAGGTCGAAACAAAATGCTCATCGACTGTTTTATCGCCAAGGATCGCATCTAAAGAGGTTTTTTCGATATCAGTCAGTGTTTCTAAATGACTTTCAATACTTGGATGATAGAAGACACGATCCATGACCAATTCAGATAATGAAACGTATAAGTGGTTGGAATTATTATTATCGTTGTAAGAAGGCAGCACATCACCTAAGACAAGTTCTGGGTGCAAAGTGCTTTGATTTTCTTGAGTCATTGCTGCTCCAGCATTTTTATGTTGTGTTCAAACGAAAATACCGATAGCTGCCTGTTAATACAAGTGAAAATCCCCCATTTGACGTTGGCCTGCTGATAAAAATGAGAATATTAGCAATAACAGAGATAACTTTGACTTAAGAGAGTTTATTCCTCTGTTCAATTCCGTTATCTTAACCACTTCGCAATAGAATAAAAAAGCTATCACATGCCATTAAAAACTGATGAGTTGAGAACCCAAGCTCTGGGTCCTATGCCAACTCCTGCCGAACTAGGCAATGCACACCCTATTACTGACGACGTTGCTGAGCGCATTAAGAATTCTCGCCGCCAAATCGAAGATATCCTAACGGGTCGTGATAATCGCCTATTAGTTATCGTTGGTCCTTGCTCTGTTCACGATACAGATGCGGCACTTGATTACGCTGAACGTCTAAGCCAGATTCAAGATCAATACAAAGATGAACTATTCGTTGTCATGAGAACCTACTTCGAGAAGCCTCGTACGGTTGTAGGTTGGAAAGGTTTAATTACCGATCCGAATCTCGATGGTTCATACGCACTTGAAACAGGCTTGAATAAAGCACGTAAGCTATTGCTAGATATCAACAAGCTTGGCCTAGCTACCGCGACTGAATTCCTTGATATGATCACCGGCCAGTACATTGCAGACCTTATCACTTGGGGCGCAATTGGTGCTCGCACGACTGAATCTCAGATTCACCGTGAAATGGCTTCTGCACTGTCTTGCCCAGTTGGCTTCAA
>NZ_JBFRVX010000705.1:0-1535 GCF_041475345.1 Vibrio sp. 10N.222.48.A3
GATTTATCAGGACCAAAAACAAAAAACCACCCACCGACAAAAAAACAATTAATAATCAATAAATTGAAACAAACCCATCAATTTTAAAAACATGAGAAAATAAAAAGATCTTTTAAAAACCACCCATGGTTAAAGATCAACCACTCCGATGTTTATCCACACTAGTAAGTGAAAGATTCATTTCAAACCCTATTTAGCAAGCATTTTATCCCCTGCAAACCCCTGTTTATTTATCCACTAAATTAATATTTCAATTAATTACCTTCATGTCCTGTGGATAACCATGAGTTTGATCCCTTTTCTAGCAAGGCGATCATTTCTTAACCAGTCGTCATATGGTGATAACTTCTGGTAAAATCATTTTTTTGATCATGCCTTTTATTATGAAACCAGAACCACAAACACAACAAGAGCTGTTAGACAGAGCATATGCTATTGCAGGAATGACCTTCAAAGAGCTCGCCGATGAAGCCAATATGGTTGTACCAAACGACCTAAAGCGAGATAAAGGCTGGGTTGGACAACTATTGGAATGGCACTTGGGTGCGCCAGCTGGCAGTAAACCAGAACAAGATTTTGCCAAGCTCGGGATCGAGCTAAAAAGTATCCCGATTGGTTATTCAGGGAAGCCACTCGAAACCACCTTTGTTTGTGTCGCGCCATTGATGGGCGTGCAAGGCATAACGTGGGAAACCAGTCACGTTCGAAACAAGCTGTCTAAAGTGTTGTGGATCCCGGTAGAGGGAGAAAGAGAGATCCCACTGGCAGAAAGGCATGTAGGATCCCCTTTATTGTGGACACCAACCCAAGCGGAAGACGAGATCTTAAAAAGGGATTGGGAAGAGCTCATGGAGCTGATCGTGTTAGGTAATGTTGAACAGATAACAGCAAGACACGGCGAAGCACTGCATTTGCGACCAAAAGCCGCCAACAGTCGAGTGTTAACAGAAGCTTACGGTGCAAGTGGAAAACCAATAAAGACCAAACCTCGTGGTTTCTATCTACGAACTCAATTCACCCACAGATTGCTGACAACCCATTACGCATAGAAAGCCATTACGCATAGAGGTTTTATCTAGCATAGATAGGCTAAAAGATCAGTACGTTATAAACCGTCTCAATTTAGAAGTAATTTCTCACTACAACGCTCGTTAAGAATACTCTCTAATGAGGTTTGAGCGCCAGTTCAATATCGCAGTAGCTTTGGTTGGGTTCATTACCAAACTCATCATACGCGTTGTGCAAGCGAAGGTAGGCCTTTTCAAAGCCGAGCCGGAGTAATTCCTCTTTCACTTGATCCAAGGATCCAAAGTGAAGCGGCTCGCCGTCTTGCTTTACCGGTTCTAGCTTGTGTTTGTACTCCACCGCCAGCAAATATTCAGAGATATCAGAGCAACCAATAACGTACACTTTCGGTGTCTGATAAGAGTCTTTGTGCTCTCCATGTAACCACATGTCTAATTGATGCTTCTGCATAGTCAGCCTCCCTTGCTCTGTAAAGCTTAGCCGAACTATTTACCTTTACTAGATAACGA
>NZ_JBFRVX010000706.1:0-2528 GCF_041475345.1 Vibrio sp. 10N.222.48.A3
CTATTTTATTTACTCAGTAAAATAATAGAGGGTGATTATAATTTGTTTGTTTTTCAGTTAGTTAGTGGGTTGTAAAGCATTGCATTTCTATATTTGACATGTGATCCAAGACGTGTTTTGAAACTAAATTTCGTAAGTGACTAGAAAGTTAGTTCCCCATCAATATATATTTAGCGGCAGAAAATATAATGCAATACATGGTTACATTTTCACTGGGTGCTAACATATAGGCTACGGGGGTGTGCCGTTAGGACCCATATAATTATTTTATCTTTATCAGGAGCATAAACATGTTTAAGAACCTTTTTGCTAGCCTGCAGAAAGTTGGTAAGTCTCTGATGCTACCAGTATCAGTTTTACCAGTTGCGGGTATTTTGCTAGGTGTCGGTGCAGCAGACCTTCCTTTCATTCCAGAAATCGTTTCAAACTTAATGGAACAAGCGGGTGGTTCAGTATTCGGTCAAATGGCACTACTGTTCGCAGTAGGCGTAGCACTTGGCTTTACTAATAACGACGGTGTAGCTGGTCTAGCTGCTATCGTTGGTTACGGCATCATGACTGCTACACTAGGCGTAATGGCTGGTGTAATGGGCGTTGATAAAATCGACACTGGTGTACTAGGTGGTATCCTAGTCGGTGGTGTTGCTGCTTGGGCATTCAACCGTTTCTTCCGTATTCAACTACCAGAGTACCTTGGCTTCTTCGCTGGTAAGCGTGCTGTGCCAATCATCACAGGTTTCTCTGCGATTGGTCTAGCAATCCTACTATCTGTAGTATGGCCACCAGTTGGCGGCGCTATTTCTGCGTTCTCTGATTGGGCTGCTCACCAAAACCCACAAGTGGCGTTTGGTATCTACGGTATCGTTGAGCGTTCTCTGATTCCATTTGGTCTTCACCACGTTTGGAACGTACCTTTCTTCTTCGAAGCTGGTACTTGTGTAAATGCTGCTGGCGAAACTCAAAACGGTGTTCTTACTTGTTACCTAGTTGCTGATGACGCATCTCGTGCAGCGGGCAATGGCTTCGGTCAGCTAGCTGGTGGTTACATGTTCAAGATGTTCGGTCTACCTGCTGCTGCAATCGCGATTGCACATTCAGCTAAACCTGAAAACCGTGCTAAAGTAATGGGCATCATGGCTTCTGCTGCGTTGACTTCATTCCTAACGGGTATCACTGAACCAATCGAATTCTCATTCCTATTCGTTGCTCCTGTACTGTACGCAATCCACGCTCTATTAGCTGGTTCTGCATACGTTCTTGCGAACACTCTAGGTTTTGTACACGGTACATCTTTCTCACACGGTCTAATCGACTTCCTAGTTCTATCTGGCAACGCGTCTAAGATGGGTCTAATGGTTGTATGTGGTGTTGCTTACGCTGCAATTTACTACATCGTATTCCGCACTGTGATTAAAGCACTTGACCTTAAAACTCCGGGCCGTGAAGACGAATCTGAAGAAGAAGTAGTTGCTACAGGTTCTGAACTTGCTGGTGAGCTAGTTGCTGCATTCGGTGGTAAAGCGAACATCACTGGTCTTGACGCTTGTATTACTCGTCTACGTGTTGCAGTAGCTGATACCGCTCTTGTTGACCAAGACAAACTGAAGAAACTAGGCGCTGCAGGTGTTGTTGTAGTTGCTGGTGGCGTACAAGCTATCTTCGGTACTAAGTCTGACAACCTTAAGACAGACATGGATGAGTGGATCCGTAACAACGGTTAATTCGCTGATTCAATAAATTGAAAGGAGGCCTTACGGCCTCCTTTTTTGTTTTCTGCAATATGCAAAATATCCTCACGCTTAAGCTCTTCTTACTCAACTAGTTCTACTCAACTCTATGTGTTAAAGGCCGATACCGAACCTTGAGCACCAGTTCGCTTTTACCTAGCGATGACACCTCTCTTTGTGAACCCAGTACACTATCATTTTTAAAAACAGTCTGAGAATATTATGAAACATCGTTATTTGATCGGCCTTATGTGCTGCAGCGGAGCCGCGTTTGTGCATGCTTCTGAAGCTCCAGATTTGGAAGTTGGATTAGCCATAGACCAAGACCTGAGTGTCGTTGTCGAATTTGATCAGAAATACCGTGCCACGATTGGCAACGACGGTGCTGCATTTGACTACATTTTGAAGCGTGGTCAGTTTGAGGCTGAAGCTCCGTTGAGTTGGTATGTCGGTGCAGGTGCTTGGGCTGAGTGGAATAATGATTTTGGCTTACGTTTGCCTTTAGGTATTAAAGTGAATTTCTACGAAGGTTGGAATGCGTACGTGCAAGTTCACCCTGAGCTCGACATGTATAAAGGTGTTGAATTACAAGTGGGTGGTGCACTGGGTATCACCTACAAGTTCTAGGTGATGAGACAAAAAAATGCCAGCTTAGTAGCTGGCATTTTTGAATGGTTTAAATAAGGTTATTTCTGTTTGTCCATTGCACGCTTTATGCAAATTGCAGCACCACCCCAAGTGATACCAAGACCAAGAACCATCATAATAATCGCACTCGTTGTCATGATTATGCTTCCTTCT
>NZ_JBFRVX010000707.1:0-775 GCF_041475345.1 Vibrio sp. 10N.222.48.A3
TTATTGAAAAAGTAGCGACAAGTTTTTTTAACATTGGTATTTCCAGGGTGGTGTAAATCGCGTGCATACTATCATGCACCAATTACCAATTAAATGGTACGATATTCCTTATTGTGCAAAGGATTGATGAGTATCATTTCCCGTTTTTATTTTGAATGGGGTAAGAATGCCGGGAAGTAGAAAATAGCGAGGTTTAGCCCCGCCAAATAGTGGCTTGGTTAGTTACAAATTGTAATGTCGCCAATAGTGCTACATGTTTTATTATCACGATCGCCATTGATAATAGTCGTGTGTGTGTTAGCAAATACATTCGCTGTGAAAAGAATTGCAATTATTGCGATTGTTTTTTTCATTTTGACGTGGTCGTCCAATCTAACTTTATTTTAAATAGACATAACATAACACAACTCGGTGTCATGCATTGAGAAATTAATTCTTCTAACTGCTCTTCTGAAACTGTTTTTTATCAATGTAGAAGAACGAGTACATTAGTAGAATTAGTGACAATGACGCACACCTGTGCGTGAGTCTACGTGACAACCGTAACTGTCTGTGCCACCAGAGTGTGCGTAAGCAGTAAAAGCTGAAAGAGCTAGAAATAAAGCTAGTGCGATGTGTTTCATTGGTGTTGTTTTCTTATCATGTAAATTAAAGAGCTCGGATTTTAGTGAATTTCCATAAAAACAGAAATGAAAAATTTTTATCGTTACCATTAGAGGTTATGTCTGGCTTCTATTAGTGCCTGGAAAACATCACATAACGAATAAGGATTAAG
>NZ_JBFRVX010000708.1:0-231 GCF_041475345.1 Vibrio sp. 10N.222.48.A3
AATGTAATCAAGTAACTCTTTGTAACTGTAACCGTCCCCCGTTACGGCAAGCAAAATACCGTAAACATCACCAAAATCGTCTATGACTTGAGGGTCATTTACCCCGGGTGGCAGTTGACCTTTCAAATCATTCACTTTACGTCGAAGTTCATCCCAAATTTGTGGAAGATCATCAGGGCCGTAATTATTCTTCATCGTTACCGTAACCTGAGACAGGCCACGACTAGAGAT
>NZ_JBFRVX010000709.1:0-9960 GCF_041475345.1 Vibrio sp. 10N.222.48.A3
AACCCCGGCTTTAGCGTTTTATAGTTGGAATATTGATGGCCATTTAATTGCTAATTCAGCGTGATTTAACGTGGCTTTCGGTCTGTTGGTGAATATCTTTAAATGTGTTCTCTCAAAGTGAGCTCCTTTTACTCTTCAGCTTACAGGCGTCATACCTCTCGAGCCTCTTCTAAGAGCTTGTATATAAAAATCGTAAAACTACATATAGACACAATTAGTGTCGTTCTCCGTTTGTTTGGGAGGCTTTATTACGCTATTTCATAGTTACTTTTGTGCACTAGGTTTGGTGGCGTTGGACGGGTAGGGTTCGATGAGTTTGGTTTATAGGTGTTGTAGAAGTTATCTAGGGGCAAATAACAGATACAAAAAAGCCGATGCTAGACATCGGCTTAGTTTGAGTCGTTTTGAATTACGCTGGTTGAACGAGAGCGAGTGCTTTACGAGAAACCTCGTGAGCTGCTTTCGTTAAGTTTTGCTTCTCTAGGGCATCAGATAGGTATCCGTAATCTGAAACATTTGAGCGAAGTGCTAGTGCTTTTTCAAAGTGACTTTGTGCTTCTGCCCACTTCTGTTTTCTTAGGTAGAATTGAGCCAATGCGCTGTGTGCTTCGGCATTGCCACCATCTTTACTGATAGCACGCTCTAGCATCACAACTACTGGGTGGTGATCGGCAAGATTTAGCTCAGGAAGCAACATATAGAGCTCATTTGAACCACTCTTCGCAATGTTTTCTTTAATCACTGTGAAGGCTTCTGAATCAGCTTTACGAGCGATCAGTTGCTTCACAAAACAAGAAACAAGGTGAGAGCTTTGTTTTTGCTTTCTTGAAAGCTTATTCCAATGACTGATTAAACCTTCGCTACCTTGCTGCTGTGCCACATCGTGAAGCAAACCACATTGAGCTTTCTGTTCCAGCTCAACTTGTTCATCAGGTGTAAGAAGCTTGTTCTTAGCCAGCTTAGGCGTTAGCTCTAACAGTGGCTGCCACAGCTTAAGCTGCATGTAAGTGGCTTTTAGCAGGCCAAGTACGGCGGTGTTATTCGGGTACGAACCTTTCAATGTTGAAAGTGTATCGAATGCGGCTTCGTAGTTCGACTCACTGATCTGTTGTTTTGCTTTCGTTAGCTCAACGGCCAATAGAGAGTCCTCTTGTTGGCTAGCAAGCTCAATGTACTTATCACGCTCACTTGTATTGCCTTGTTCGTGAGCAGCTTGAGAAGCGACTAAATAACAAAGTAGCGGCATGTCGTGGTGGTTAGCCCAACGAGTTACCTTCTTCTCTGCGCCTTTCCAGTCACCTTCAAGAAGCTTGATGATGCCTTCATTGGTATAACGACGAGAGCGCTTTAGTTTACGAACACTGAACCAGTTCCAAGTTGTCGAGCTTGCGTACATAAGCTTTTTAAATAGGTACTCTAAGCCGAATAGAGCCGCTAGAAGAGCAATGACAAAGATAACCAGTGTTGTCACGCTCATCTCAATGGTTTTATTCGCAATTGAGATCAGAACGTAGCCTTGTTGACCAGAGAACTGAGTACCAACAATTAACCCAGCACCTAGAACGAGAAGAAGAAAAATCCAACGAATCATTATTTTTCCTCCGTGGTCATAACGGTGACTTCACGACGTAGGCGTTCACGTATCACGTCTGATAACTCATTTTGAGACTCAAGTTTCACAGGGTATTTCACAGAAATATTCTGCTCGCTCAGCTGCTTAATTGCCTTCTCAAACTCAATCACTGAGTTGTTATCTTGGTTTAGGTACGACTTCGACCACTCGTTAGCTGTTTGTAGTGCAGCACTGTAGACATCACCTTGTTCTTTGTAGATAGCACGAATTGCGGTCTCTAGTTTGCCCTTGATATTCTCACGCAGGTAAAAGTGTTGCTCAGGAGAGAGTAGAGGAATAACTTCACCATCACGACTGCGGAATGTGATGAAGTTTTCTGAAAAGTCTTTCATCGACGTCATCAGGTTGTTCTGCCAGTCATTAATATCTTGAGATACGGCTTTTTTCTCAACAACGGCAGCCTCAGGCAGGATTGCATTGGCAAGCGGCAGCGTATCGACTTGTTGTTGTAGGCTTGTGATGCGTAGAACTAAGCCATCACGGTCGATAAGAGGAATAGTGCGAAGCTTAGTAATGTCATTGGTCATTGATTGACGAAGAGAGACCAAGCTTGGGTCATTCAGTGCGGCGATACGTTGATCGGCGCTTTCCATTAGTTTGGTTGCACTAACGGCATCATGCTCTAGGAACAGTTTACGTCCTGCTAGTTTCACAAGGTAATCAGCTTCAGCAAGCAACCAGTCATTTGGACGGCGACCTTTAACATCAGCAACCGCTAGCTGTAGGCTTTGAATGCTCTTCTGTTGCTGAGATTGCACGACTTGAGTTTTCTCCACCGCATGTGATGCTTCTTGGATAGTCTCTTGCTTGATGGTTTGTAGATCTTTATTTACCGCAGATTGGGTATTTTGCAGTTGTGCTTGAAGAGCAGCGATTTGAGCCGAGTATTCAGCGCTCTTTTGCTGCATTTGAAATGCGATACCGCCACTGAAGATAATTGAAATCGCGATCGCAATAGCGCCTAGTTTTACACCGCGCTTACCTTGCTTTTCTGCTCTCTCTATTTGCTCTTTATGCTCAGCTTGAGGCTGTTCATTTTGAGCGGTATTTGACGCAGAGGCATCAAGTTTTTGTTCAGGCTGTTTTGTCTCTGTAGAGTCAGCTTTTTCGTTTTCAACAACTACTGGCTGAGTGTCTTGTTTCTTTTCAGGTTCAATATGCTCATTATTTTTTTTGCTTGTCATGCTTATTTCCTGTTCTAGCTAGGGCCGGAGAGCAGCCAGTAATATTTGGTTCGTAGCACTGTGAGTATTGGTCACGTTTGAGAAGCCGAGTTGTTGTGCTCGTTCTACAATGCGCTGGCTTGGGACAAATAAATGTCTTGTTGAAAGCCAAGCCAAATACTCATCAGGGGTAATTGAGCAGAGATACTCCAATTGTTCCTGACTAGTGATGACAACTTTGGACGTTTTTTTGTTTATCCATGTTTGATAGGTATTGTGGTCGCTAATAGGAATATATTCTCTACGGTAGGTCTCACAATAAGAGACTTTTGCACCTCGATTGAGTAGAGAATCTCTAATGAGCTCACGCCCACCATTTCCACGCAGTATCAAAATGGATTTATTATCTACGCCATTAAGTTCAGTAAGTTTGAGAAGATGTTCACTATCACTCACTTTGGGATAGTTTACTTTTTGTTTACTAACTTTGCTTAAAACGTGCGCAGTTTTTTGACCAACGCCAAGATAAAGCGGCGAAGTTGGCCAAATAGATGAAGTTTTCGAAAGGATGTTTTGGGCAGCGGTCACGGCGTGGTGACTGACTGCAATAATGATATCGCTGTTATTAAGCTGGGTGCTTAAATCCGATGAGTGTGGATTATCAACGATACGAATAAGCGGATGATGGATTGCTTGAATCCCTTCATCCGCTAGTTGTTGGCAAAGCGATTGTCCCTCTGAACCGGGACGAGTCACCAACACTGTCATAGTTATTCTTGGTCTGCGTATAGCTTGGTTAAGATTTCTCTCGCGCCATCATCCAGCAATTGATTTGCCAGAGTAACGCCAAGTGCTTCTGCATCTTTGCGAAGGCCAGAGATCTCACCACGAACCATTTTAGAACCATCTGGTTCGCCTACTAATGCACGTAGCCAGATATTATCGCCATCTAATAATGAGTAGCTACCGATAGGAACCTGACAACCACCTTCTAGAGTTAGGTTCATTGCACGTTCGCATAGCACACGATCGGCTGTGTCTTTGTGGTTCAGTGGCTCAAGAAGCTTGATTAGACGTTCATCATCTAGACGACACTCAATACCAACAGCGCCTTGCCCTACAGCAGGTAGAGACTGTTCAGGTTCGATAAAGCTACGGATACGCTCTTCTAGCTCTAATCGCTTAAGGCCAGCTGCTGCCAGCACGATAGCATCGTATTGACCATCATCGAGTTTACCTAGACGAGTACCAACGTTGCCACGCAGCTCTTTAATGATGAGATCTGGGCGATATTCTAGCAACTGACATTGACGACGCAGGCTGCATGTACCTACGACAGCACCTTGTGGTAACTCATCGATGTTGTTGTAAGTATTTGATACGAAAGCATCACGAGGATCTTCGCGCTCACAAATAGTTACTAGACCTAGACCTTCAGGGAAGTCGACCGGTACGTCTTTCATTGAGTGAACTGCGAGGTCAGCACGACCTTCTAGCATTGCTACTTCAAGTTCTTTAACGAATAGCCCTTTACCGCCTACCTTAGCAAGTGGCGTGTCTAGGATGATGTCACCTTTGGTCACCATAGTTACCAACTCAACCTCTAAACCAGGGTGAGCAGCTTGCAGTGCATCCCTTACAAAGTATGCCTGCCAAAGGGCAAGAGGGCTTTTTCTGGTCGCGATACGAATTGGTGCTGAATTTGTCATGGTGTTTCCGATATAGGTTCTGTAATAGGCTAATCCTACCATTGTGAGGCGAAAATTCTTACTGTTTGATCATTCGATACTTTGATAGCAGAGGGAATTTCATGAGTTCACCAAAATAGTGTGATTGGTATCTCATTTGAAACATGGGCTATTATTAGAAATAGTCAATAAAGAGGACACTACGGCGCCGCGAGTTTTACTTTCAGTCATCAAGGGATTCGTAAGTATGACGGCGTCCTTTGCTTTACCGATAAGGGTAAAAGTGTTAAATTGATCACGTTTTGTTGCTGCTTTCGTTCAGTAACTAAACAGAAGTACACTTAATCTCAAACCAAGGACTTACCTTGCAGGCTTACACTCAAACTTTGATTCAACGATTAGACAATCTAAATCAGCAGCGCATTGATCGTGCGTTGGCGTTGATGAATGTCCAGGGCCAGCGAGTTTTTAACCTTATCCCCGCGCTGCTTCACTTCAATCATCCGATGATGCCTGGTTATTATGACCAACAAGTTCCTTTTGGAATTCGTAGCTTCACGCTTAATGAATTCCAAAAGCAATTTGTCTCTGATACTGAATTAACTCTGGGCGGAAAACTTACCGAGGCCGCTGAACCAGCAATCTTGGGTTTGTACACCATGGGCAGCACTTCGTCTATTGGTCAAAGTACCTCAAGTGATCTTGATATCTGGGTGTGTGTATCTCCAGATATGGATGGCGCATCTCGCGATAGCCTGACCAATAAATGTCTGCTTATTACTGATTGGGCTGAAACCTTAGGGGTTGAAGCGAACTTCTTTTTGATGGATGAAGAGCGTTTCCGCTCGAATCATTCTGAAGAGATGACCGGTGATAACTGTGGTTCTTCACAGCACTTACTACTGCTTGATGAGTTCTACCGCTCAGCCGTTCGTTTGGCTGGCCAGCGTTTGTTGTGGCAAATCATCCCGCCAGAAATGGAGGAGTGCTACGACGAGTATGTCCAAGGTTTATGTAACGATGGTTATCTTGATTGCTCGCAGTGGATCGATTTCGGCAAGCTGAACAGTATTCCTGCTGAAGAGTACTTTGGTTCAAACCTATGGCAGCTCTATAAGAGTATCGACTCACCGTATAAATCGGTGTTGAAGGCGATCCTGCTAGAAGCTTATTCATGGGAATACCCAAACACCCAGCTTCTTAGTATTGACACCAAGCGTCGTTTCTTCGCAGATGAACCTGATCTGTATGGCATGGATAGCTACTATCTGATGCTTGAGAAGGTAACTCGCTACCTAGAACGTATCAACGACCATACTCGATTGGATTTGGTGAGACGCTGCTTCTATCTTAAAACCCACGAGAAGTTGTCACGAGATGCGGGTATTGGTTCTGTCGCATGGCGTCGTGAAGCCTTAACCGAGATGACTAAATCTTGGAACTGGGGACATGAAACCATTGCTGAGCTCGACAACCGCCGTAACTGGAAGGTTGAGCAGGTTAAAGTGGTGCACCATGCGCTGCTTGATGCATTGATGCTTAGCTATCGTAACCTGATTCAATTTGCACGTCGTAACGACATCACTTCAGCTATCAGCCCGCAAGATATCAGTATCTTGGCACGTAAACTTTACGCTGCGTTTGAGGTGTTACCAGGCAAAGTGACGCTACTGAATCCACAAATATCCCCGGATCTCCATGAGCCTGATTTGAGCTTTATCGAAGTTCGTCAGGGTCAGTCAAATAAAGCGGGTTGGTACTTGTACAAACAGCCTTTGATTGCACATCGCATTCTCGGTCAGCCTTCACTTGAGCACCATGAGTACTTGAGTAAGTTGGTTGCTTGGTCATTCTTTAATGGTTTGATTACGGAGTCGACGCGTTTGCACTCTGTGGTTCGTGACGCCCACATTGATATCGATAAGTTCTATCAAATGGTGAGCGATCTACGTAATACCTTCTCTTTGCGTAAGCGTCGTCCGAGTATGCAGGCACTGGCGAGCCCGTGTGAGATAAGCCAACTGGCGATGTTCATCAACTTTGAAAATGACCCGACGTCTGAATTAAGTGGTCGCGCATTAAAAGTGGATCTTAAGAATGCCGATATTTTCAGTTTTGGTGAAGAAGGTAAGAGCTTAGTCGGTAGTGTCGATCTGGTTTATCGGAACTCTTGGCATGAAGTTCGTACACTTCATTTCCAAGGCGAAACCGCGATGTTGGACGCGCTGAAGACGGTACTGGGTAAAATGCACCAGGATGCGTTGCCGCCAGAGTCGGTCGATGTGTTCTGTTACAGCAAAAACTTACGCGGTGTGATGCGTAATATGGTGTATCAACTGCTTGCCGAGTGTATCGACTTGCGATTAAAACCAATTGAGCCAGAGAAGCGCCGCCGATTTAAAGCTATTCGCCTGGCAAACAAAATGTTTGGTCTGTTCTTTGAACGTCGTGGCGTTTCGGTGCAGATGCTGGAAAACTCGGTCGATTTCTATCGTAGTATCTCGACGAATAAGCTGAAGGGCTCACCTTTACTGATGCTCGATAAAGAGCAAGAGTATCAGCTACCAGAAGTGGTTGATGGTTTTGCGAGTGAAGGTTTAATTCAATTTTTCTTTGAGGATACCGACAAAGGTTTCAATATTTATGTATTGGACGAGTCGAATCAGGTTGAGGTGTATCACCAGTACAGCGGTGAAAAAGATGAGATGATCGCAAGCGTGAATTCTTTCTACACTTCAGTAAAAGATGAGTCAAAGGTGTCGTCTAAGTTGATTAACTTTAACCTACCTCAGTACTACCAAATTGTTCACCCTGAAGAAGGTAACTCTTATGTGGTGCCATATCGTAACGATGCGACTTTAGCTTCTCGGAGCTCAAAGATAGTCAATATCTAGTCTTACCAAGACTGATTGATATTAAAAAAGGAGTGATTGATTCACTCCTTTTTAGTTTTGCTTACAAATGATTAGACCCAATTAATCTCTTCATCTGCGTGCTTTTCGCACTCTTCTTTGACCATCTCAAACAACGCCATGCCCGTCTTTGAACATGTCCACTTGTCGTCAACTAGCTTGAAGTGAAAGCCGCCAGATTTAGACGCTAACCAGATCTCACGCATTGGTTCTTGGCGATTGATGATAATTTGGCTGCGGTTTTCAAACTCCAACGTCATTACGTTACCAGTCACTTCATAATCAATATCTGCCTCTGATTCATCGATCGCTTCTTCGATGTTTTGCATCTGTATATCGACCAGCTTATGAAATTCAGTCTCGTTCATCCTTTCTATCCTATTGCTTTTCCTGAGTGTGGTGCGATTATAGGGGGCATTGAGTTAATAATCACGATGTGCAAAATGAAAAAACTAATTACAGCTCTGTTTATGGTGTCCGTTATTGGACTTTCTGGTTGTGGTCAAACGGGTCCTTTGTATGATCCTGATGAAGTTCAACAGACTGAACAATCACAATAAGTGAAAAACGCAGAAATCGTTATTTATAAGGGATAAGAACTTTGGATTACTTCAACTATCAGGAAGATGGCCAGCTTTGGGCTGAGGACGTCGCACTTTCACAACTAGCAGAGCAATATGGTACACCGCTGTATGTATATTCTCGTGCCACATTAGAACGTCACTGGAACGCATTTGACTCATCGGTAGGTGAGCACCCGCATTTGGTGTGTTACGCCGTTAAAGCTAACTCGAATCTAGGCGTGTTGAATACCTTAGCTCGTTTGGGTTCTGGTTTTGACATCGTTTCTGGTGGTGAGCTAGAGCGTGTGGTTGCTGCAGGTGGCGATCCGGCGAAAGTTGTTTTCTCTGGTGTCGGCAAAACAGCCGCAGAAATGAAGCGAGCGCTTGAGTTGAACATTAAATGTTTCAACGTAGAGTCTGAGCCAGAACTGGAGCGACTGAATAAAGTGGCCGGTGAACTTGGAGTTAAAGCGCCGATTTCACTGAGAATCAACCCTGATGTTGATGCCAATACTCACCCTTATATCTCTACGGGTCTGCGTGATAACAAGTTTGGTATCGCCTTCGATCGTGCTCCTGCTGTTTATGCGTTTGCTAAAACACTCGATAACTTGTCTATCCATGGTATTGATTGCCACATCGGCTCTCAGTTAACCGATATCGAACCTTTCATCGATGCCACTGATCGCTTGCTTGCGTTGATCGACCAACTACGAGCTAACGATATCAACATCAAGCATCTTGATGTTGGCGGTGGTTTGGGGGTGGTTTATCGTGATGAATTACCACCACAGCCTTCTGACTACGCGAAAGCCTTGTTGGCTCGCCTAGACAATCATTCTGATCTAGAGCTGATTTTCGAGCCTGGAAGAGCGATTGCGGCTAACGCTGGTGTATTATTAACAAAAGTCGAGTTCCTTAAGCCAACAGAGCATAAGAACTTTGCCATTATCGATGCGGCAATGAACGACCTGATGCGCCCTGCACTTTACCAAGCTTGGCAAGATATTGTTCCAGTTAGCCCGCGTCAGGGTGAAGCTGTGACTTACGATTTAGTTGGCCCTATATGTGAAACGGGTGACTTCCTAGGTAAAGATCGTGACCTTGTTCTTGAAGAGGGCGATTTATTGGCTGTTCGTTCAGCAGGTGCTTATGGCTTCGCTATGTCATCTAACTACAACACTCGTTCGCGTGCGGCAGAAGTGATGGTTGATGGCGATAAAACTCATTTGGTTCGTCAGCGTGAAGAGCTTACGAGTCTGTGGGAACTTGAAAACATTCTTCCGGAGTAATTTTAAGCGTTATGCACTTCCACTTTTCTAAAATGCATGGTTTGGGCAATGATTTCATGGTCGTGGACTGCATTACTCAAAATATGTTCTTTTCTCCAGATTTGATCCGTCGTTTGGCGGATCGTCACACTGGTGTGGGTTTTGACCAGCTACTTGTAGTTGAAGCTCCCTATGATCCTGAAACTGACTTCCATTATCGCATATTTAATGCAGATGGCAGTGAAGTTGAGCAGTGTGGCAATGGTGCACGTTGTTTTGCTCGATTCGTTCGCATGAAAGGCTTAACGAATAAGTACAGCATCAACGTGAGCACCAAGAAAGGGAAAATGGTTCTTAAGATTGAAGACAATGATTTAATCACTGTCAACATGGGTATTCCTGAGTTCGAACCGGGCAAGATTCCATTTAAGGCGAAGCAGCCAGAAAAGACGTATATCCTAAGAACGGATGTACACACCTTGTTCTGTGGTGCTGTTAGCATGGGTAACCCACATGTGGTTACCGTAGTTGATGACGTCGATACAGCAGATGTGGATACCTTAGGTCCGCTGCTTGAATCTCACGAACGTTTTCCTGAGCGTGTTAATGCTGGCTTTATGCAAGTGGTTAACCGTGAAGAGGTTCGCTTGCGCGTCTACGAACGTGGTGCGGGTGAAACTCAGGCGTGTGGCAGTGGCGCATGTGGTGCAGTTGCTGTTGGTATAACACA